>JAZUGP010000019.1:0-20899 GCA_045641225.1 Acutalibacteraceae bacterium | reverse complement strand
CTTTTGAAATAATAGTCAAGCCCTATTTCGCCAACGGCAACGCATTTTTGATGCGACAGAAAAGCTTCAATTTCATCGATATTATTCACCCCGTCGAGATTTTCGGGATGAATACCAGCGGCAAAATAAATGTACCCGTATTGCTCGCAAAGGCGCATTGAGGATAGGGAAGATTTTGCGTCCACCGAACAGGTGATAACATTTTCAACACCGATTTTCGGGAGTGACGAAAGCAAATCGTCCCTTATATCATCAAACTTTTTATCGTCATAATGCGCGTGAGAATCAAAAATCAGCGGCTTGTTTAAAATAATTTCCTTTGGAAAATCCATTATCTTACCTTTGAGCCGGGCTTTATTCCGTCAGCAAACAAAACCTTAACCGAGTCCTCGCTTTCATCGGCGGCAAGTATCATTCCGTTTGACTCAACACCGCACAGCATCGCGGGTTTAAGGTTTGCAACAACTATCACCGTGTGACCGATAAGGTCTTCGGGCTTATACCATTTCGATATTCCCGATGCAACAGTGCGCGGCTTGCCCGAGCCGTCATCAAGTGTGAGCTTTAAAAGCTTTTTGGCTTTGGGTATAGGTTCGCAGGAAATAACCTTTGCTGTTTTAAGCTCTATCTTTGCAAAATCTTCAATCGAGATTTCGGACAGGGTAACAACATTTTCATTTTCCTCAGGTTTGTTCTGCTCGGCTTCTATTTGCTTGAGCATAGCCTCAGTGTCAATTCTTGCAAAAAGCGGTTTTGCCTCGGATACGGTAAACTGCTTACTGCTGCCGAAATCGGTGCTTTTATCCACGTTATTTAAAAGCTTTGTAATTGTTTCGGCGCTTTCGGGTATGATTGGGGTTAGGAGTACTGAAATAATACGGATACATTCAAGCAGATTGTAAAGCACAGCCATAAGTCGCGGCTTATCCTCATCGTTCTTTGCAAGCAACCAGGGAGCGGTTTCATCTATATATTTGTTGCAGCGCTTCGCAAAGCTCATAATTGCATCAGTGGCATCTGCATTGTGATAGGTTTCCATATTTTCGTAATAGCGTTTAACCGATTCTGCGGCAAAGTCTTTAAGCTCGTCATCAAGCGGATCAACCTTACCGTCTGCCGAAACAGAACCACCAAAATATTTGTTGGTCATCGCAACGCAGCGGTTTACGAGGTTGCCTAAGTTGTTTGCGAGGTCGGTATTGTACTTGTTTATAAAGCTTTCATAGGTTATTGTGCCGTCCTGCGCAAAGGGGATTTCGGAAAGCAGATAATACCTTACCGCGTCCGCGCCGAACTTTTCGGCAAGATAATCGGCATATATAACATTGCCTTTGGATTTGGACATTTTATCGGCACCCACAAGCACCCACGGGTGACCGAGCACCTGCTTCGGCAACGGTTCGCCGAGTGCCATAAGTATAATCGGCCAGTAAATTGTATGGAAGCGCACGATATCCTTACCTATCACGTGAAGGTCGGCAGGCCAGAGCTTTTTATACTTGTCGGACGGTGACTCGGTATCATAGCCTATACCGGTGATGTAGTTTGAAAGGGCATCAATCCATACATATATAACGTGTTTATCATCAAAGCTTACCGGCACGCCCCATTTGAATGAAGACCTTGAAACGCAAAGGTCCGCGAGTCCCGGTTTTATGAAGTTGTTAATCATTTCGTTTTTGCGGGATTCCGGCAGTATAAAGTCGGGCTGTTGCTCGTAATACTCAACAAGCTTGTCCTGATATTTTGAAAGGCGGAGGAAATATGCTTCCTCTTTGGCATCTGTTACATCTCTTCCGCAATCGGGACATTTGCCGTCTACAAGCTGTGACGGTGTAAAGAAGGATTCACACGGTACACAGTATTTACCCTCATAGGTGCTCTTGTAGATATCGCCGTTATCATAAAGCTTTTTAAATATTTTCTGAACGCACTCCTCGTGGTCCTTATCGGTGGTGCGGATAAATTTATCGTAGCTTGTGTTAAGGCTGTTCCATACCGCCTTTATCTGGTCGGAAACGCCGTCAACATACTCCTTTGGGGTGATGCCCGCCGCTTTGGCTTTTTCCTCGATTTTCTGACCGTGCTCGTCAGAGCCTGTCATAAAATACACGTCAAAGCCCATCATTCTTTTATACCGCGCTATCATATCGGCCAAAACAATGTCATAAGCGTTGCCGATATGCGGCTTGGATGAGGTGTAGGCAATGGCGGTTGTGATGTAAAACTTTTTCTTTTCACACATTTTATATATACTCCTTTAAGGTTTTTTAAAACAAAACGCAATAAACGAAACGAGTGTTGCACTTATACCGTAAATGAGAGGGAACGCTATCTGAGGCTCGGTGCCGCCGGCAAAAGAAAGGTAGATAAAAAGTGTTATTCCGGTCAGCGCAAGCGCAAGATAAAACATTTTAAGTATAAGATTTGATTTTTTGATTCTTGCGGCACAGTTGAGTATTGAAACAAGTGTAAACGGTACTCCTCTGAATGCCGCGGCAGCGGTGCATCGTTCGGCTTTTTTTATAGCTGTTTTATATATATGATTTCCAGCGTTGGACATTATTTTAACCGAATCATCGTAAAGACCGAAATAATCGCAGATCATTTCTTCGGTTATGTTCGGGTCGTTGTTGCTCACAAGAAGGGTTATTCCGGAGTTTGTAAGCTTGCGGACCTGAGATGCAATTTCTTCGCTTACATTATATTCAACGATAATAAGCGCGCACGCCTTTGCGGCATCAGCAATATAAACGGGGAAGTAACCCTCTTTAAGTATTTTTTTATCAAGCTCAATGCTCGGCACTGAAATACCGTGCGCTTCCATAAGTGTTCGGTTGCCTATAAACAAAAGCTTATTGTCAACCCAACCCGAAAGACCTAAATGTTCCTCATATTTTACCGTATCTGAATCAGGGGTAACATAGGAAGAATTGGTACCTGCTATCTTTGAAAACACAGGGTAAAGCGGGCTGTTCACAGAGCCGGTAAGCGAGGTTGCTTTCATAATGGTGGTGTCGATATCATTATCGGCAAGAACCTTCATACTGTGCAAGGTTATTGTATCAATGGGGAACAAATCACTCGAGGAAACCACGGCACAGTTAGCATCCTCAAGCTTTTCGGCACCCACAAGTCCCAAAATCGCAGCACCCTTTTTGTTAAGTGTTTTTGCCGCACAAAAAAGCGGCAGGGTATCTACTGCAAAAAGTATGGGTAATGCCGCAAAACAGCACATTGCCGAGGGGAAAATGAGTGCGCTGAAAGAGCTGTCGAAAAACTTGTAAGCCGCAATAAACATAATCGCCGAAAGCAAAACTATTATCACAGATGCAATACCGAGTTTTCCTTTTAGTATTTCACCGTATTCGGAGTATTTAAAGTAATCGTCAACAAACTCCGTGCGTTTGGGCGCGGCAATAAGGGCATCACCTTCAACAGAATTGTTTGCCATTGCGAAGGAGGTTGCCTGATCTGCTATTAAGGCGGCAGCCTTTTTAGGCCGTTTTGTTGCAATCTGCTTGAAGTTTGAAAGCATAAGTGATGCTTTAAAGAATTTTGTGAGTGACCTTGCAAAAATAACAATAGCGCAAAGCAGTACCATTTCGTAAGGACTTTTTTCTTTTTTTACGGCGCTGATGTTCAAAATTATTGTTGATATATAAGCAAGACTCGATAGGATATCAGGACTTGCCTTGTTTGTAAAAATATCCTTAAACGATAAAATCATATCGACATTGCAAATAAACGAAAGTGTGAGGATAACCGCAAAAAATACTGAAAATGCAAAAGGATACTGAAGTGTTAAATCATTAAGGGTGGGGAAGAGGAATAAAAGGAGTAAAAACAAAGCACATCCCGATGCCGTTGACTGTAAAAAAGCGCGGCGCTTTTTAAGCGAAAGCTTTTTCACAAACCGCTTCGCCTGTGAAATATCCGTATATTCTTCACTCGGGGAATACTGCTCAAAACTGGTTTCGTTAAGCTTGCCGGCGGTATCTTCCACCGTATCTTCCGAAGTGTTTGGAATAAGCTCATCCTTTATATCGAGCGGGCGTGTCATACTGCTTATCTTAATGGTTTGCGTATTGGAAACATAGTCCTTTACCGGTGTAAACTTAATAGTGCCGGTAGCCGAAGCATCAGAAGTATCGGGAGCGGAAAAGGTTTCCTTGTTTGAGTCAATATCGGAAATAAACTGAATATTGGATTCATCTGCCTGCGGCTCGGGATAGGTCTTATCCTCAAGCGATTTTGAAACCATCTGAGCATACTTGTCGGCACGGATGTCCGGCTTTTCCTTTTCGGGCGCAACCGCGGATGGAATAGGTTCACTTTTTACGGTCACGGGCTTTTTATTTTCTTTGGATTTACTGCTTTTGCCGTTTTCGGTTGTAAGATGATATTTTTCGGTAATTTCTTTAAATGCCTTGTCGTTTTCGTTTTTTAATATCTGTGCTACCGATTCAAGCTCGTAAAGCGGGGATACATCGAGCGAAACATCGTGACCTTTTTCGTCAAGTGTGTAAGGCTTGCATTTTTGAAGCAGGCTTCTTTCGGTCACGGCTTCAATATCTATCTGCATCTGCATATTATCAGGCGCTTTTGGCTTTGGAACAAAGGTGACCGGTTTGTCGTGCTGCTCCGAAGCGGCAGAGCTTTGCGCCACCTTCATGCGTTCTCTCAGCGCCTCAAGAGGGGTTTTGTCTTTGGGCAGAAAGGTTTCCTGCTTCGGATTATTAACACCGAAGTTGAACGATACCTCGTCGGGCGTGAGTGTATGCGGCGCATCGGTCACGGTAGGTATCGGTTTATCGGTTTCGTCCGAGATAAGCTCTTCTTCGATATGATCAAAAAATTCTTTCCGTTCTTTTTTGTTTGAAAAAATACCCATAACTTCTCCTATCGGTTACTTTTTTAGCCTTTTGCGCAGCACTTCGTACATAAGAATACCCGCTGCCACGGATGCATTTAAGGAATTGATATTTCCCACCATAGGCAGACTTACGATATCATCGCACTTTTTGGCAACAAGAGGGCCTATGCCCTTGCCCTCGTTTCCTATCACAAGTGCGCAGGGGATATCGAAATCGGTTTTTGTGTAATCGCTGCCATCCATATCGGCACCGAAAACCCACAGTCCCTTGCTTTTGAGATTATCTATCGTGTTTGAAATATTGGTAACACGGGCAACCTTCATATATTCGAGCGCGCCTGCCGAGGTTTTTGCCACGGTTAGGTTGAGTGATGCGCTTCGCCTTTGCGGGATAATGATGCCGTGTACTCCGCAAGCCTCCGCAGTACGTATTACAGCTCCGAGATTATGAGGGTCTTCAATTTCATCACATATAATAATAAAAGGCTTTTCGTTGCGCTCGGTTGCTGTGTTGAGAATATCATCAACGGTTGAATATTCCCTTGTGGCAAGCATAACCGCAACACCCTGATGGTTAGCACCGGCACAGTAATAGTCAAGCTTTTGCGGGCTGATTTCTTTGATAAGTATTTTTTTTGCGGAGCATTTTGCTATAATTTCGGTTATACTGCCGCCGGCGGCACCGTGTGCTATAAGCAATCTGTCGATTTCCTTGCCCGAGCGCAGTGCCTCTATAACGGGATTTCGACCGCAGATTATATTTTGCTGTTTGTTATTGTTTGTTTCAACCATATAAGCACCAACATATATCCATAATAAATTATTATAGATTATACCATACATATTACAAAAAATAAAGGGGAAAATAACAAAAAAAGAAAGGTAGGATCTTACAGGTGAAAATAGTCAGAACAGAAGGCTTTGAATTGCTTGATTCACGTTCCTCACCAACCGTTGCGGCACGCGTTACACTTGAGGACGGAAGTGTGGGCTTTGCGCTTTCTCCCTCGGGCGCGTCTACAGGTAAATACGAGGCATACGAGCTTCGCGACGGCGATAAATCCCGTTACGGCGGCAAAGGTACATTATCGGCGGTTAAGAATATTTCAGGAGAAATAGCGGAAAGCATATACGGGCTGGATGCTGATAATCAGCGATATATAGACCGCGTTATGATAAATCTTGACGGCACCGAAAATAAATCCCGTCTCGGTGCAAACGCAATACTTGCGGTATCGCTTGCCGTTGCAAAGGCGGCGGCATACTCAAACGGCCTGCCGCTTTACCGCTATCTCGGAGGTATAAGCGGATATACGATGCCGCGACCGATGATGAATATTTTAAACGGCGGCGCTCATGCTTCAAACAATATTGATATACAGGAGTTTATGATAGTTCCCGTAACTGAAAACGCATTTTGTGAAAAGATGCGTATGTGCTGTGAGGTGTATAAGGCGCTCGGAAATCTGCTTAAAGAAAAAGGTCTTGAATGCGGAGTAGGAGATGAGGGTGGCTTTGCGCCGATGCTTTCGTCCGATGAGCACGCGCTTGAGCTTATTGTCACGGCTATCGAGCACGCCGGATACAATACCGATAAAATTAAAATCGCGCTTGATATCGCATCGAGCGAATGGTGCTGTGATAACGGCAGCTATTTTCTCCCCAAAAGGCAGGTAAGGATGTCGGCGGATGAGCTTATTTCGTATTACGGTGAGCTTACGGCAAAATATCCGATAATATCGGTAGAGGACCCGCTCGGCGAGGAGGACTTTGACGCCTGGAAAAAATACACCTCGGATACGGCAGGCAATCTTCAGCTTGTAGGTGACGATTTGTTTGTTACAAATGAAAAAAGGCTTAAAAAGGGTATAAAGTGCGGCGCGGCAAACGCAATTCTTATTAAGCCTAATCAAATAGGCACCGTTACCGAAACGTCAGATGTCGTGAACTTTGCGAAACAAAACGGTTACGCTACCATTATATCTCATCGCTCGGGAGAAACCGAGGACACATTTATTGCCGACTTGAGCGTGGCTCTTAACGCTTGTCAGATAAAAACCGGCGCTCCTTGCCGCACCGATAGAGTGGCAAAGTATAACAGACTTATGATTATTGAAAAAGATTTGGGCTTGTAAACGTTTATAAACAGGTGGCAATTTGGTCATTTTTTCAACTTTTTTTGACGAAATTGCCACCTTAATTTACATAAAACGCATAATATTAAACAAATCGACAATAATTACAATAAATTGATAAAAAATGTTGACAAGCACTACATATTGTGTTAACATTGGTATATCCTAAGCGGATAATTTTATTTTTTCAGAGAGGTGTTTTCGTTGGAAAAGTTGGAAAAGTTTTTTAAACTTAAGGAAAACGGTACAACTGTTCGTACCGAGATCCTTGCCGGTCTTACCACATTTATGGCGATGTCGTACATACTTATGGTAAACCCCGGTTTTTTCCAGGAACTTGAAGGTGTATCCTTCGGAGCCAACTATATTGCAACTGCTCTTTCTGCGGTTGTAGGTACAGTGCTCATCGGTTTGCTTGCAAACCTGCCCCTTGCGCAGGCCTCAGGTATGGGTCTTAACGCGTTCTTCGTGTTTACCGTATGCTTTGGCTTTGGATTTACTTTTGCCAATGCGCTTTTGTTTGTGTTGGCAGACGGTTTGGTGTTCATTCTTCTCACCGCAACCGGCCTCAGAAGAATTATTTTTGATGCCATTCCGAACCGTGTTAAAAAGGTTATCCCCGCAGGTATCGGTCTTTTCATCGCGTTCATCGGTTTACAGAATGTAGGCCTCGTTGTTAATGACGATGCCACACTCGTTAACCTTGCTTCCTTTAACGTTCTCGGCGGCAATGTTAAGTGGGCTGACATTATGCCCAAGATTGTTACCGTTATCGTTTTGGTTGCAATAGCTGCTTTGGCTAAGAAGAAGGTTAAGGGCGCTATAATCTTCAGTATCCTCGGCGGTGCTGTTCTTTATTATGCTCTTGGCTTCACCATCCCGAACTTCTACGATGGTTTCTTCAAGAACATTACCTTTAATCCCTTTACTTCTTTCAAAGATTTTGCTACAATGTCTTTCGGCAAGGTATTCACTGAAGGCTTTGATTTCTCTGTTTACCTCGCAGGTAAAGGTCATAGCACAACCACTCTTGTTCTCACATTTGCTACAACCGCTTTGGCATTCTGCATGGTTGATATGTTTGATACCATGGGTACCCTTTACGGTGCTTGCCGCAGCGGCGATATGCTCATTCCGAACGATAAGGGCGAGCTCGAAGTTCCGCGCATGAATCAGGCTATGATGGCTGATGCTATCGCTACCTGCACAGGTGCTGTTTGCGGTACTTCAACCGTTACAACCTATGTTGAGTCTTCCGCAGGTGTTGCCGCAGGCGGCAGAACCGGTCTTGCTGCAATGGCTACTGCGGTTATGTTCCTTATTGCAACATTCCTTTCACCGATTGCATCTCTCATACCTACCTGCGCTTATTCCGCTGCGCTCATTTACGTAGGTATTCTTATGATGGGCTGTGCCAAGGATATTCAGTGGGACAATCCTTCTGTTGCCCTTCCGTCATTCCTTACACTCGCTATCATGCCCTTCACCTATAACATCTCCTACGGTATCGCTTTCGGCCTTATCTCTTATGTACTGATTAAGGTCTTCCGTGGCAGAATTAAGGAAATCAAGCCGGCCACTTGGGTTATCACCCTTTTGTTCGCTGCAATGTTCTTCCTTACCCACTAATAGGTGACTGTTTCTAAGCACTTTTCCGTGCTTTTGTAAATTGTTAAAAACCGGCGCAATTTCGTATCGGAGTTGCGCCGGTTTTGTTTATACTATATATTTTTTAAATAATACAGTAAAAAATATCGAATATTGAAAAATTTACTATTTACAAGCGCGTTTTAAAGTGTTATTATGTATCCGTATGAAACTGCTTAAAGGCAGGCATCAATATTTTTTTAGGAGGGACTTCCAATGTCCAGAAAGTTTAAAACGATGGACGGTAACAACGCCGCTGCACACGTAGCGTACGCTTTTACCGAGGTGGCGGGCATTTACCCGATCACACCGTCGAGTCCTATGGCTGACTATGTTGACCAGTGGTCCGCACAGGGACTCAAAAACATTTTCGGAACAAAGGTTAATGTTGTTGAAATGCAGTCCGAGGCGGGTGCTTCGGGTACTGTTCACGGCTCACTTGCAGCCGGTGCTTTAACAACCACCTTTACCGCTTCACAGGGCTTACTCCTTATGATTCCCAATATGTATAAGATTGCCGGCGAATTGCTTCCCTGCGTGTTCCATGTATCTGCACGCTGTGTTGCAAGCCATGCGCTTAACATTTTCGGTGACCATTCGGATGTTTATGCCTGCCGTCAGACAGGCTTTGCAATGCTCGCCGAAACCAACCCGCAGGAGGTTATGGATCTTTCGGCTGTTGCTCACCTTGCGTCAATAAAGGGAAGAGTTCCGTTTATCAATTTCTTTGACGGTTTCCGCACCTCTCACGAAATTCAGAAAATCCAGATTTGGGACTATGACGACCTCAAAGAGATGTGCGATATGGACGCCGTTGCCGCTTTCCGTAAGCGTGCTTTAAACCCCGAGCGCCCCACAATGCGCGGTTCACACGAAAACGGCGATATCTTCTTCCAGAACAGAGAAGCCTGCAATAAGTATTATGATGCCATTCCCGGTATTGTTGAAGAGAATATGGACAAGGTTAATGCCAAGCTCGGTACTGGCTATAAGCTCTTTAACTACTACGGTGCTCCGGATGCCGAGCGCATTATAGTTGCTATGGGATCTATCTGTGATGTTGCCGAAGAGGTTATTGATTACCTTACTGCAAAGGGTGAAAAGGTAGGTCTTTTAAAGGTTCGCCTTTACCGTCCTTTTGTTTCTTCAAAGTTTGTTGAGGCTATCCCCGCAACTGTTAAGTCCATTGCTGTTCTTGACAGAACCAAGGAACCCGGTTCATTGGGTGAGCCGCTTTATATGGATGTTGTCGCCGCTCTTGCCGCAGAAGGCAGAAAGATTGATACTGTTATCGGCGGCCGCTACGGTTTGGGCTCAAAGGATACACCTCCCGCAAGTGTATTTGCGGTTTATAAAGAGCTTACCAAGAATGCTCCCAAGGCTCACTTTACTATGGGCATCGTTGATGATGTTACCGACCTTTCACTTCCTGAGGAAGAAGCACCCAATACTGCCGCCCAAGGCACTATCGAGTGCAAGTTCTGGGGTCTCGGCGGTGACGGTACCGTTGGTGCCAACAAGGACTCTATCAAGATCATCGGCGACCATACCGACAAGTATGTTCAGGCATATTTCCAGTATGACTCGAAGAAGACCGGCGGTATCACCATTTCTCACCTTCGTTTCGGTGATAAGCCCATAAAGAGCCCCTACTATATCAACAAGGCAGATTTTGTTGCTTGCCACAACCCGTCTTATGTAATCAAGGGTTACAAGATGGTTAACGATGTTAAGCCCGGCGGTGTATATCTTATCAACTGCCAGTGGACACCCGAAGAGCTTGATAAGCATATGCCTGCGGAAGCAAAGCGTTACATAGCAAAGAACAACATTAATCTTTACACTGTTAACGCTATTGACCTTGCGGCTCAAATAGGCCTCGGCAAGCGTACCAACACCGTTTTGCAGTCGGCTTTCTTCTCACTTTCAAAGGTTCTCCCCGAGGCTGAGGCAATCGGCTATATGAAGGAAAAAGCCCAGAATTTTATGAAGAAGGGCAAAGAAATCGTTGAGATGAACGAAAAGGCCATTGATGCCGGCGCTACCGCTTATGTTAAGATAGACATTCCCGCTTCTTGGGCAAATGCCGTTGATGAAAACGCAAATGCCGGTTCCGACAATGCATCGAAGCTTGAAAAGATGGTTAACAACGTAATGAAGCCCGTAGGTCTTATGAACGGCGATGAGCTTCCCGTTTCCGCATTCATTGACCATGCGGACGGTACTTATGAGCTCGGCGCATCCGCATTTGAAAAACGCGGTGTTGCCGTTATGGTTCCCGAGTGGAACAATGAGACCTGTATCGGTTGTAACAAGTGCGCATTTGTTTGCCCGCACGCCACCATTCGTCCTTATGCGCTTTCCGCAGAGGAAAAGGCGGCTGCTCCCGCAAACATCAAGATAGCAGAGAAAGAAAAACTCGTTACAGGCAAGGGTTATTCCTATGCTATGACGATTTCTCCGCTCGACTGTATGGGATGCGGAGTATGCGTTGGCGTTTGCCCGACCGCATCACTCAAAATGGTATCTCAGGAATCTCAGCTTGAGGAACAGAAGGTATTTGATTACTGCGTAGAAAACGTAACCGAAAAAGAGGGCGTTGCCTCTGACGCAAACGTTATTTCCTCACAGTTCAAAAAGCCGCTGCTTGAATTCTCAGGCTCCTGCGCAGGCTGTGCGGAAACCTCTTATGCACGCCTCATCACCCAGCTTTTCGGTGACAGAATGTATATTTCCAATGCAACAGGCTGTTCGTCAATTTGGGGCGGACCCGCTGCAACATCACCTTATACCACCAACAAGGAAGGTCACGGACCTGCTTGGGCCAACTCACTCTTTGAGGATAATGCCGAGCACGGCTACGGTATGTTCCTCGGCCAGCAGGCACTCAGAAACCGTCTTATTGACGATGCAAAGGCTATTGCCGCTTCGGATAAGGCAAGCGATGCCGTTAAGGCTGCTGCCGATGCTTACCTCAATACACTTGAGGACGGTGCTAAGAACGGTGATGCTGCAAAGGCTCTCGTAAGCGCGATCAAGGCTTCGGGTGCTGACTGTGAATACTGCAACGATATCCTTGCAAACTCCGAGTACCTCTCCAAGAAGTCCGTATGGATCTTCGGCGGTGACGGTTGGGCATACGATATCGGCTTCGGCGGTGTTGACCATGTACTTGCCTCCGGAAACAATGTAAACATTATGGTATTTGACACCGAGGTTTACTCCAACACCGGCGGTCAGGCTTCCAAGGCCTCCAATATCGGTCAGGTTGCACAGTTTGCCGCCGCAGGTAAGGCTATCGCCAAAAAGAGCCTTGCCGAGATTGCTATGTCTTACGGTTATATCTATGTGGCTCAGATTGCTATGGGTGCCGACCAGAATCAGACACTTAAGGCAATCAAGGAAGCCGAGGCTTACAACGGTCCTTCACTCATTATCGGTTATGCTCCCTGCGAGATGCACTCGATAAAGGGCGGTATGGTTAACTGCCAGAAGGAAATGAAGCGCGCCGTTGACTGCGGTTATTGGGATCTTTTCCGCTATAATCCCGCACTCAAGGCAGAAGGCAAAAATCCCTTCTCGCTTGACAGCAAGCCCGCTACCGCTGACTACAAGGAGTTTATTCTCGGTGAAGCACGTTATTCTTCACTTACACGTTCATTCCCCGAGCGTGCGGAACAGCTCTTTGATAAGGCAGAGGAGACTGCAAAGGCTCGCCGTGCTCATCTTGAAAAACTTGTTGAACTTTACGGCAAGTAATACTTTTTGAGTTTTTAAGCTCCCGTTCCCGTGGAAACACGGAGACGGGAGCTTTTTTTGTAAAATTATTGTGAATATGACAATATAATGCTTGCAAATAGAATGTATATTGTGTAAAATAGTAGTATCTATAATTATGCTGTTTTTACTTATATATTATTAAAAAGGATGTGCGTTTTATGTCAAATCGCTTGTTTCAGGGAGTAATACATCAGATGAAGGATTCGATTGATAAAACCTTCGGTGTTATTGACGACAATTTTACCGTTATTGCCTGCAGTGAGCTCGGCAGAATAGGCGAGCAGATGCCTTCAGTACCGCTTTCAGGCGAGGAGGTACTTGTTTCGGACGGGTATACTTTCAGATCACTCGGCTCAAAGCAGGGCGCCGATTATACCGTGTTTGTTGAGGGCGATGATATTATTTCCGCCAAATATGCAAGTGTTATTGCTGTTTCTTTTGCAAATATCAAGTTTTATTATGATGAAAAGTATGACCGCGGTAATTTCATCAAAAACATAATCCTCGATAACATTCTTCCGGGTGATATATATCTTAAGGCGCGTGAGCTTTATTTTAACGGAGAGGCTAACCGTACCGTTATTCTTATACGCAGTATTGAGCCTAACGATATTTCAATATACGATGTGCTTCAGAACTTGTTCCCCGATAAAAACAAGGATTTTATTATATCAATAAACGAAAACGATATAGCGCTTGTTAAGGAGACCAAGCCCGATACACCTCAAAAAGCGATAGAAGACCTCGCTTCCTCGATTGCCGATACTATTTCAAGCGAGTTCTATGCTCATGTGGTAATAGGTATCGGTACCACCGTTGATAATCTTAAGGACCTTGCAAAATCCTTTAAGGAAGCGCAGACCGCACTTGAAGTGGGTAAGGTTTTTGATACCGAAAAGACCATAGTTTCCTATGATAATCTCGGTATTGCCCGTCTTATCTATCAGTTGCCCACAACCCTTTGCGAAACCTTCTTAAAAGAGGTTTTCAAGCGCGGCTCTATTGATAATCTCGATCAGGAAACACTCTTTACCATTCAGCGTTTCTTTGAAAACGATCTTAACGTTTCACAGACCTCTACCAAGCTTTATGTTCACAGAAACACGCTTGTTTACAGACTAAACAAGATAAAAAAGATAACCGGTCTCGACCTGCGTAAGTTTGAGCACGCGATAGTGTTCAAAATAGCGCTTATGGTGAGCAGGTACTTAAAGAGTACACCTGTAAAATTTTAACGAAAGAGTGAAGGCATAATGTCCTCGGAAATATCTGAAAAGCCGGTTATAGAATTCAGGGGCGTATCAAAAACATATCCTACCGGAACCCATGCCATTGATGATGTAAACATAACGGTAAATAAAGGCGAGTTCGTTTTCGTGGTAGGTTCATCGGGAGCCGGTAAAAGTACATTTATGAAGCTGATTATGCGTGAGGAAAAGGCTAACACCGGTTCAATAACAGTTAACGGTTACGACCTTATGAAAATGCGCAGAAAACAGGTGCCCATGCTTCGCAGAACGATGGGTATAGTTTTTCAGGACTTTCGGCTTATTCCCAATATGAATGTTTTTGATAACGTTGCGTTTGCAATGCACGTTGTGGGCGCTTCAACAAGGGAAATCCGTGTTAAGGTTTCAAAGGCTTTAAGCAAGGTTGATTTGGGCGATAAGGCAAGATCCATGCCCAATCAGCTTTCGGGCGGCGAACAGCAGCGCGTGGGACTTGCGCGTGCTCTTGTTAACAATCCCGACCTTATTATTGCGGACGAGCCTACGGGAAACGTAGACCCGAATATGTCCTACGAAATAGTATCTCTCTTAACCGAAATAAACAAGCGCGGCACCACCGTGCTTATGGTTACGCACGACCATAATCTCGTAAGAGACTTTCAGCACCGCGTGATAATGCTCGAAAGAGGTAAGATAGTTGCGGATAATGCGGCAGGGGGTGACGGTGTATGAAAATGCGAAGTGTCAGATATCTTGTAGGCGAAGGCATTTCAAATGTTTGGGTAAACCGTCTTATGTCCCTTGCCTCAATAGGCGTTTTGGTTGCCTGTATGGTGGTTATCGGTCTTGCGGTGCTCATTTCCGAAAATGTGAGAATCGCCATAGGAAATATTGAGCAGCAAAACGTTATTATGGTTTATATGAAGGATTATAACTGGGCGCTTTACGATGAAACGGCAAAGGAAACACCGTCAGAAAGCACATCAAATGGCGAAACCGCTGCCGAACAGCCCGCCGAGGAAACGGATAAAAACGGTATAAAGAAGTCCGATTATATCATTCACGATGAGCAGGAGGCAAAGGCACTCTGCGATAAAATTGCCGCAATTTCCTCGGTTGAAAAGGTTGAATATGTTTCAAGTGATGAGGGGCTTGAGGCGGCAAAGTCCACAATGCTTGAAAATCAGGCGGAAAACTTCTCTTTCTTAAACGATGAATACGGAAATCCGCTTTCCTCTGCCGCAAAGGTATCTTTAAAGCCCGATTCGGACTTTAAGGGTGTTATTGCCGAAATAGAAACGCTTGACGGGGTGGATACCATACAGTCCCACACTGACCTTGCAGATAAAATAAATGCCATCAAGAAAGGTGTTTATATCGCGGGAATAGGAATTATGGCGATACTTATTGTCATATCCCTCGTTATTGTTTCCAACACAATAAGGGTTACAATGTATAACCGCAAGCTTGAAATAAGCATAATGAAGGCGGTAGGCGCTACCGATGCGTTTGTGCGTTTGCCCTTTGTTGTTGAGGGTATGCTGATAGGTATTATCTCTGCCGGTATATCCGTAGGTTTGCTATACTGTTCCTACCGTATTGCCACCGAAACGCTTGTTGCAACACTTCAAAGCGATAAGATTGTCGCGTTTGGCGATGTTGCGTGGGGACTTGTATTTCTGTTCCTTGTGATAGGTGTTTTTGCCGGTGCTATCGGCAGTATGCTTATGATAGGTAAGTATCTGCGTAAAGAGGGCAGTGAGTTTACGGCAATTTAAAGGAGAAGCAAAATGCGAATTAAAAGAATAATATCGTTGTTGCTTGTTGTTATCTGCATTGCCGCCGTTTGTTCGGTAGGTGTTTCGGGCGATTCTTATCTTGATCAGCTCGATAAAAAAATATCCGAATATGATAAGCAAATCAAGGAATTAAACGGTCAAAAAAACAGTCAGCAAAAGGTACTTTCGGCTTTGCAGTCTAAAATAAACGCGGTTGAAAGCCAGATATTGGCGTACAATAAAAACATTAATTCAATAAACTCGAAAATTGCTGCAAACAAGGCTGAAATCGAGTCTAAAAACAAAGAAATAGCCGCTGATCAGCTTGCTTTTAAGAAACGCTTGCGTGCTTCTTATATGTCAAACACCGATAACTCGGTGAGAATACTTTTAGGCGCAAAAACCTTTTCGGAATATCTCCAGCTTTCACAGCTTATGAAAACGGTTTCGCTACACGATAAAACACTTATAAAGAAGCTTAATGACGGCATTGCCGAGTTGAATGAGATAAATGCCGAAAACGACAGACTCTTAAGCGAGCAGGTCTCTGCCAAGAATGAGGTTGTTACAAAGCAGAATATGCTTAACGCCGACAGGGCAAAGGAGCAACAGCTTCTTAACAGTATCACAAGCAAAACAAACAATATTTCTGCCGAAAAGAAAAAGGTTTATGCCGAGCGCAGTAACTATTTGTTAAGTCTTAATTCAAACGCAAATATCGTTTTAAACGATAATATGCTTATATGGCCTGTCCCCGGGAAATACGGTGTTTCGCAGAACTACGGCGGTTCGCACACAGGCGTTGACCTTTCTTCCTCGGGAATATCCGGTTGTCAGGTAATTGCAATTGCCTCGGGTAAGGTTATAGATGTTCAGTCCGGTTGGACAAGCTCAATGGGTAGATCAGGTATGGCTTCTTACGGCAACTATGTTACCATTGATCACGGTAAAGCTAAAAGCGGCAACACCTATATTTCACTTTCTGCCCATCTTATGAGAACTGCGGTAAGTGTCGGTCAGTATGTTTCACAAGGTCAAACAATAGGTTATGTGGGCACTACCGGTAACTCCACCGGTTACCATTTGCATCTTGAGCTTAAACGCAACGGCGGCAGAGTGGACCCACTTCCGTATATTCAGGGTAAAAAGACACCGTAATGAAGCTGTTCAGAATATTATCGGTTTTATTGCTTGTATGTGTTATGTCGGGGATTTTTTATCTTTCCTCGCAAAACGCAGATGAATCTTCAAATACAAGTGTAGGCTTCACCGAAAAAATCATCGGTATAGTTTATCCCAAATTTGAAGATATGCCAGAACAAGAAAAAACCGAGTTTGCTGAAAGTATCCAGTTCCCGATAAGAAAAAGTGCGCATTTTGCGGTGTTTTTCCTTTTGGGTTTCTCGGCTTTTTGTTCTTTGGTAACCTATAAAAAAATACCGTTTGCTTTAAGATGTGCATTCGCTTTAATATTCGGTATTTTGTATTCTGTAAGTGATGAATACCATCAAACCCTTGTACCCGGCAGGAGCGGGGAATTAAGGGATATAATAATCGATTCGGTTGCTGTTTTGGTTGCAGTAACGGTTTGTGCCGTTGTGGCAAGCAATAAAAAGTTTTCACGGTTTATTAGATGATGAAAGGCAGGGAAGAGCTTTGAATAAGAAGTTTTTTGAAAAAGATTACGTTCTTAAGGGCGTTACCGCATTTTTGGTAATTGCCGCAAGTATTCTTTTTTATTTTCTTATGCTCCGCTTTGATAGGATATCGGCATTTATAGGTAAAGCGGTATCGGTTCTTTCCCCGATAATATACGGTCTTGTTATCG
The DNA here is from genome assembly GCA_045641225.1 of Acutalibacteraceae bacterium. Taxonomy (GTDB): domain Bacteria; phylum Bacillota; class Clostridia; order Oscillospirales; family Acutalibacteraceae; genus UBA737. The sequence continues at coordinate 3,626 of JAZUGP010000019.1, read as the reverse complement.
CCTACCTTTTAAACCCCGTTGCAAAGTTTTTATATAACAGACTTTTAAAGCTTTTTAAAAAGCGCATAAGGAATGAAAAAACTGCAAACACACTTGCAAACGGTTTTAGTGTTGCGATTTCGATACTTTTGTTTTTGCTGATAATCGTGGCTTTGGTAGCGCTTGTAATACCGCAGTTTATCACAAGTATATCAAGTGTTATCGATACATTGCCCAAAAAGATAGATTCGCTTATTGCTTTGTCCGAAGATTATATGCGAAGCAATAAAAAGCTTGAGAGTATTGTTGCTGCCGTGCTTAAATACGGTAAAAAGTGGCTCGAAACCGATCTTGCAAACTTCGGCACAAATCTTGCGGCACAGTTTGCCGCAGGCATTCTGAATGCCGTAAACTTTATCAAAGACCTTGTTATCGGTATTATCTGTGCAATATATTTATTGCTTTGGAGGAAAAAATATATTGCAAGGGTCAAAAAGCTTTTTGCAAGCATTTTCAAAAAAGAGCATCTTGATAAGATGACCTATATGAGCCGGCACACACTTTCGGTTTTCGGCGGATTTATTAACGGAAAGCTTATTGATTCACTTATTATAGGTGTTCTGTGTTTCATAGGCGTAACGGTACTGCGTATCCCGTATCCGATGCTTGTTTCGGTTATTGTGGGTGTTACCAATATCATTCCCGTTTTCGGCCCTTACATAGGCGCAATCCCTTGCGCTGTACTTGTTCTGCTCACGGAACCGATTAAGTGCTTGTATTTTATCATATTCATTATTTTGTTGCAGACGTTGGACGGTAACCTTTTAGGTCCTAAGATACTTGGTGACAGAACGGGACTTGATACCTTTTTTGTTGTATTTGCCATTGTTGTCGGCGGCGGACTTTTCGGAATACTCGGTATGCTTTTGGGCGTTCCGCTCTTTGCGGTGGTTTACTATGCGCTCGGGCTGCTTGTGAATAAAAAGCTCGAAAAGAAAGGCTTGCCCACATCGAGTGAGTATTATTTATCTGAGGAAACGGTGACGGATAATGCGAAAGAAAAAACTGATAAATCAGAATGAACAGCTTTTTGAGCAGCTCGAAAATGCAAGGTTTGAGATTGAAAAGCTTAAAAACGAGCTTGCAAAAAGGGACGATTTTATTCAAAAAATCGGAGGCAACACATCAAATACGGCACCGCCACAGCAGGAAACACCGGATGATGTTTTAAAGACCGATAAAACCGAACCGGAGGAGGTTTCCCTCGGCGAGGCTTATGACTATGCCGCTTCGGTAATCGGTAAAATAGTACTGCTTGCTACCGAAAAAAGCAATTATCTTACATCGTCCGAATATGCCGGCAGGGATACACGGGAGCTTGTAAATCTGATTTTGGGCAGAACAGAGGTTGCAAAATCCGATATAATGAGCATTGTCTTAGAAAGCTCGGACATTGATTTGATAAAAAAGCGCTGTGAAACGGTTTATGATGCGGCGCGTGAATATTTTGATTGTGTTATTGCACAATAATTGTTAAAGCACCTGCGTATTTTTTTATATTACGCAGGTGCTTTTTCGGTTGACAGCAAGCGGCTTTAAGGGTATAATATGTTAGTCGACTAACATATTATACTGATATACTCGAGAGGCGGTGTAACGTGGATAATAAAAGGACAGTGGGCTTTGAACTGCGGTCACTCAACAATCTTATCAGGAGAGATATCGAAAAAAATCATCCGGCAGAGCTTGACTGTACCAAGGGGGTTCACGGGCTTGCCATAGGTTATTTTTATCATAACCGTGATAAAGACATATTTCAAAAGGACTTTGAGGAACATTTTTCGATAAGGCGGTCAACCGCAACTCAAATATTAAAGCTGATGGAAAAACGCGGCTATATAACCCGTCAAAGTGTTGATTATGATGCGCGTCTTAAAAAGATAGTTCTCACCAATAAAGCAATAGAGATAAACAAGATAATAAGAAAAGATATCGATAACCGCGAGCAACGGCTCACACAGGGCTTGAACGATGATGAAATCGAAAGTTTTTTAAATATTATTGAAAAAATGAAAGCAAATCTGGAGGCAAAAAATGATTAAAAAATTCGCAAAGTGTATAAGGGAATATAAGCTTCCTACCGTGCTCACACTGATACTTATGGTAGGGGAGGCGGCAATAGAAACCCTGATACCTTATATCACCGCTACCTATCTTATAAATAATATTCAGGAAAACGGGTCAAATGTTAAGATATCCGAAATAGTAACAACGGGACTTTTGCTTGTTTTGATGGCAATAGTTTCGCTTGCCTGCGGCGGTATAGGCGGTTTTACCTGTGCCAAGGCATCGGCGGGATTTTCAAAAAATCTCCGCAGTGACATTTTCAATAAGATACAGCAATTTTCGTTTTCAAACATAGATAAGTTTTCCACATCCTCACTCGTTACCCGTATCACTACCGATGTGGGCAATGTGCAGATGGCTTTTATGATGCTTATCCGTATTGCCGTCAGAAGTCCGCTTATGCTGATATTCTCGGTGGCAATGGCGGCGTATATGGGCGGTTGGCTTGCGGCGACCTTTGTGTTCGTAATACCGTTTCTTGCATTCGGTCTTATCCTTATTGCCAAAAACGCGATGCCTGCTTTCAGAAGGGTTTTCAAGCGCTACGATAAGCTTAATGAATCCATAGAGGAAAACGTGCGCGGTATGCGTGTTGTTAAGGGCTTTTCGCGTGAAAACTATGAAAAAGAAAAGTTTGCCCGCGAGGCGGATTCGATATGTGCCGATTTCACAAAGGCGGAGCGAATAGTAGCACTTAACACGCCCATTATGAATTTCTGTATGTATTTTAATATGATATTCATTCTTATTGTCGGCTCGTATATGGCGATAAACGGAATCGGCGGTGTAAACATAGGCCATATTTCGGCAATGCTTACCTACGGTATGGCAATTCTTATGTCGCTGATGACACTTTCGATGATATACGTTATGCTCACCATTTCGGCAGAGTCGGCAAAGCGTATATGCGAGGTGCTCGATGAGGTACCCGATATGCAGAATAAGGAAAATGCCGTAAAAGCGGTAAAAGACGGCAGTATAGATTTTGAGAACGTATCCTTTAAGTATTCCGAAAAAGCAAAAAAGTACGCGCTTTCGGATGTTGATTTGCATATCAAATCCGGTATGACGGTGGGCATAATAGGCGGTACGGGCTCAAGTAAGTCGTCTTTAGTCCAGCTTATACCGCGTCTTTATGATGTGAATACCGGCTCGGTTAAGGTGGGCGGCGTTGACGTAAGAGATTATGACCTCACGGTGCTTCGTGATAATGTTGCCATGGTGCTTCAGAAAAATCTGCTTTTTGCAGGTACTATCAGTGAAAATCTCCGTTGGGGTAATAAGGATGCAAGCGATGAGGAGATAAAGGCGGCTTGCAAGCTTGCCATGGCAGATGAGTTTGTTGAAAGCTTCCCCAATAAGTATGATACCTATATTGATCAGGGCGGTACCAATGTTTCGGGCGGTCAGAAGCAGCGCCTTTGCATAGCAAGAGCACTGCTCAAAAAACCGAAAATCCTCGTGCTTGACGATTCAACCAGCGCGGTTGACACCAAGACTGATGCCCTTATCCGTGCAGG
>JAZUGP010000018.1:0-12791 GCA_045641225.1 Acutalibacteraceae bacterium | reverse complement strand
TAAATTATATCATTAAAGGCAAAACATTTCAATACATTCCGTCGGAGAAGCCGACACCTCTCTTCTCTCGTATCTCTTAGCCGGAAACGACAATTTTCTTTCAGAGAAGAGAGAAGAACGAAAAGAGAAAAGAGAAGAGTACAAAAAGAAACGACAATCTTCTGTCGAAAATTGTCGTTTCTTTTTGGTGGAGACGAAGAGGATCGAACTCTCGACCTTACGGATGCGAACCGTACGCTCTCCCAGCTGAGCTACGCCCCCATACAAAAGCGGCTTTCATTACCGCTCTTGCTATTTTACTCTATCCAATACTTCCTGTCAAGTGTTCTGAAGCGAATTGCCGAAAAAATATTTTCTTTCTCTATTTTTTCATTGCCTGCAAGGTCTGCAAGTGTTCGTGCAACCTTAAGTATCCTATCGTAAGAGCGGGCGGAAAGTCCCAAACTGTCAAAGCTTTGATTTAAGCATTTTTGCGCCTCGTCACTCATCACGCAAAAATCCTTCAACATTTTTGGAGTGAGCCGTGCGTTGCAGGTAATTTTTGTACCATTATACCGCTCGGTTTGAAGCTTTCGTGCCCTGTTTACCCTTTCCTTTATCTCTGCCGAGCTTTCGGCGGGCGTATTATCGCTTAACGACTTATAGTCCACGGCAGGTACCTCAACATGCAAATCAATTCGGTCAAGCATGGGGCCCGATACCTTGTTCAGATATTTACTTACCGCATTTTTGGTACAAACGCATGGCTTTACGGGGCTGCCGTAATTTCCGCAGGGACAAGGATTCATCGCCGCAACAAGCATAATTTCACTTGGATACACAACCGATCCCGAAACACGCGAAACGGTGATTTTACCGTCCTCAAGCGGTTGACGCATAGCCTCCATGGCATCTCTTTTAAACTCGGGAAGCTCATCAAGAAACAGCACACCGTTATGCGCAAGTGAAATCTCGCCCGGTTTCGGAACCGTGCCGCCGCCCGTAAGGCCTGCAAGAGATACGGTATGGTGAGGTGAGCGGAACGGTCTGCTTGTGATAATGGGGTTATCCTTATCGAGCAGTCCCGCAACCGAGTGAATCTTGGTGGTTTCTATGGATTCCTCAAAGGTCATATCGGGGAGAATTGACGGAAGACGTTTTGCAAGCATACTCTTGCCCGATCCCGGAGGACCTATCATTATGACATTATGTCCGCCTGCCGCGGCTACCTCAAGCGCCTTTTTGGCGGCAACCTGACCTTTAACATCACTGAAATCAAGTGTATCAGAGTTATCGCTCAGCTTTTGAGTAAAAGATGCCGGCACTATAGAAAATGCACCGCTTAAATGGTCAATAAGTGCCTTTACACTCGTTACGGGATAAACGGTAACACCCTTAACAGCCGCCGCCTCGGTAGCATTTTCGGCGGGAACAAACACATTTGTTATACCGCATTTGAGTGCTGTTATCACCATTGCGAGTATCCCGTTTACGGGACGCACTCTGCCGTCAAGCGAGACTTCGCCTAAAAACACGGAATTATCATAAGACGCACCCAGTTGACCGGAAGCACCGAGTATCGACAGGAGCACGGGAAGGTCGTAAACCGCGCCTTCCTTCTTTTTATCGGCGGGAGCAAGGTTTACGGTTATTCTTCCGGTGGGAAATTTAAAGCCGCAGTTTTTTATGGCGGAGCGCACCCTATCGCGCGACTCTTTTACCGCTATATCGGGAAGTCCCACTATATCAAAGCAGGGCAGTCCGCCTGAAACGTCTGCCTCTATCTCGATAAGATAGGTGTTTATACCGAATATTCCCACACTTTTTACCTTTGAAAACATACCGCGCCTCCCGACATTTTTTACCATTATACACCAATTTTATTATTATTACAACGAATAAAATTCAAGTTTTATTAACATATAAAAAGCTTTTCGCGTTTATAATAAGTTTGTTGGAGGGTAAGTTTATGAACTTTCGTTACAAACTGATGCGATTTATGAACGGCAGGAACGGTATTGACCGCTTGTTTTTCCTGCTTTTTGCCGTAAGCTTTGTTCTTTTTGCGGTAAATGTGTTTGCAAAATCGTTAACAATACAAATTATTATCGATGTTATTTTGTTTTATGCCGCATTCAGGGTGCTTTCAAGAAACATTGAGGCACGGCGAAAAGAGGAGCACGCTGTTTTTGCTGTTGTTGACAAGGCTAAGAAAAAAATCGAAACCGCGCGGCAGAGAAGCGCGGATAAAACGCACATATATAAAAAATGCCCCCGATGCAAGGCGGTTTTACGCCTGCCGAGAAGAAAAGGAAGACATCAAACCGCCTGCCCAAAATGCGGCAAGCAGTTTAAGGTTACGGTTTTTACCGAATATAAATACAAATAAAAAAATAAGCCCCGATTTCGGGGCTTAAATTATCAATATCAGTCATTAACATAGGGAAGCAAAGCTATCTGACGTGCACGCTTTACAGCGGTTGTAAGCGCACGCTGATGAGCGGCACAGGTGCCGGTTGCTCTGCGGGGCAAAATCTTTGCACGCTCGGAAACGAACTTGCGAAGCTTTGCTACATCCTTATAGTCAATCTCTTCAACACGGTCAACGCAAAAATGGCAAACCTTTTTGCGCGGCTTTCTGTGAAGCGGTCTCTCGGTCTTTTCCATTATAAATCCTCCTTAAATGAATTATCGGAGATTAAAAGGGCAAATCCTCATCCATACCGCCTGAAATCTCGGTGAAATCGCTTTCACCTGCGTTTGAAAATGAAGCGGCGGGAGCGGAAGCATCAGCGGGAGCACCCGCAGGCGCGCTGTCCCTCTTAGACTCAACGAACTGGGCATTGTTTACAACAACCTCAAATGCCTGACGGTTGTTACCGTTCTTATCGGTATATTTACGGGTCTGGATAGAGCCCTCAATACCTATCATATTGCCCTTTTTAAAATACTTTGAAATGAACTCGGCATTCTGACGCCATGCAACTATGTTGATGAAATCAGTCTGCGGTTCCTCACCGGAACGGTAGCGGCGACTTACTGCAATAGAGAAAGATGTTACTGGAATACCGTTGGGAGTTGTTTTAAGCTCCGGATCAGCGGTAAGGCGGCCTGTTAAAACCACAAAATTAAACATACTTTTTTCCTCCGTTACTTTTTAATTACCATAGCGCGCAATACACCATCGGTAATACCTGCTACACGTTCAAGCTCTGCCGGAAAATCGGGTTCGCTTGTGAATGTTGTGAAGCAATAATAGCCTTCTGCCTCATCGTTGATGAGATACGCAAGACGGCGCTTACCCCAATCGTCAACATTCTCGACCGTAGCATGCTTTGCAATGAGATCATCCATTTTGCTCTTTACGGCTGCGGTGGCTTCCTCGCCTGCTGCTACCGAATATACAAGAGCTGCCTCATACTTAGCGGTCATTTGTTGCACCTCCCTTTGGACATAAGTCCGTATCAAAAAGATACGGCAAGGAGCCGATTACATAATCAGCACCGCATATTATAACAATAATTTTGTATTAAGTCAATATTTTTTTATTTTTCTTGAAATGATAATGTGTAAATGATAATATATATTATATTCACTGTAAAGGATTACCTGTATGAGCAAAAATAAAAACGAGTACGACCGACAACTGAAGCTCACCCTGCTTAATCTGCTGGGTGAACTGCCTAATTTCTGCGCTCTGCTATTTTCGGCTATCAGCACCCGAGCAATACTCGTTTTCGTGGACCTTATTGATACCTCGGGCAACGTTATGCCAAATCTGCTCGTTGCCTTTATCTCAAAACGGCTGAAAAAGGATCTCAGTTACCAATATAATTACGGGATAGAAAAAATCGAAGCCATGGCATCTATGCTGTGTGACTTTGTTATGGTGGTATCACTTGTTCTGATGCTCGGATTTGCGATAAAAGACATTATAATCCCGCGACCTGTGGGTGACTTTCTGCTGTTTGTGGTGTTTGTAAAGGTATTAAATGTTTCGGGTGACCTTTTTGTTTATTGGCGTCAGAAAAAAATCTGCAAAAAATCGGATAGCTTAGTGCTTAAATCCGCTCTCTCGGTTGCAATTAAAAATGTTATATTCGATATGACCTCACTTACCGCTCTGGTGCTTATTGCACTTTTCGGCGATATAAAGGTTTTTTGGTATCTTTCCCCCGTTATATCACTGATGCTCGGCGGTTACCTTTTATACGTAACGATAATAAGACTTAACACAACCATAGGCGTTATGCTTGATAAATCGACCGATGAAGATACCCGATTCACCATTTTGCAAACACTAACAACACTTTACGAAAAATATGAAAACATCATAAACGTCCAGTCGCGAATGAACGGAAGCACGGTTGTTGTTGACCTTAATTTAGGCTTTGCACCCGATATGACCTATGCACAGATGAAAGAAATCGCCGATACCTTTGCAACCGAGCTTTCAAAGAAATTGGACAAATGCGATGTTTCGTTGAGAATTACGGGGAATAATTTATTAAGAGGCGAAGATGTTGAATAAAACCAAAACCGTTCTTAATCTTTTTTTCACAATGCTTAAAATAGGCGCCTTTACCTTTGGCGGCGGCTATGCGATGATTTCACTTTTGCAGGACGAGTTTACCTCAAAAAAGAAATGGCTCACCGAGGAGGAGTTTCTTGACCTTATAGTTGTTGCGGAGTCAACACCCGGACCGGTGGCGATAAACTCCTCAACCTACATCGGATATAAAACGGCAGGTTTTTGGGGTGCTTTTTTTGCCACACTCGGAATGTGTGTACCCTCATTCACGATTATTTATATAATCTCGATGTTTTTTGATAAGTTCCTCACGCTCACCTTTGTCGCAAACGCATTTAAGGGCATTCAGGCGTGCGTTGTATATCTTATTTTATCGGCAGGTTATAAGACCTTTAAAAGCATTGAAAAAAAGCCGTTTAATCTTACGGTGCTGATACTTGTTATTTGCGCTATGATAGTAACAAGTCTTTTTGCCGTTAAGTTTTCATCAATATTTTATATACTGCTAAGCGGCTTTGCGGGGCTTGTTATCTATCTTACAGGCTATTTTAAACGGAGGAAAAAGGAATGATTTATCTTGAACTATTCCTCACGTTTTTGGAAATCGGCGCGGTATCGTTCGGCGGCGGCTACGGTATGCTTTCGCTCATAAGAGAGCTCACAATATCAAAAGGCTGGCTCACCGAGCCGCAGTTTTTGAACTTTATCGCCGTTTCGGAATCAACTCCCGGACCTATTGCAATAAATATGGCAACCTTTGTGGGCTCGCATAAGGGCGGTATATTCGGCTCGTTTTGTGCAACACTCGGGGTGGTTTTGCCCTCCTTTATAATCATACTGATAATAGTTGCTCTTTTTAAAAAGCTGCTTGAATATCCTGCTTCAAAGGCAATTATATCGGGGATACGTCCCTGCGTGGTAGGGCTTATTCTGGGTACGGGAATAATTCTGTTTTTATCGGTGATTTTCGGTATTTCGGATATGAAAAGCGGTTTTGAGCCAAATCTTATCGGGATACTGATTTTAGCGGTTGTTGTGATAACCGCGGCAGTTTATAAAAAGGTAAAACAAAAAAGAATATCACCTATCCTGCTGATAGTCATTTCGGCGATACTCGGCGGTGTGCTTTATTCAATTTAACAATTTAACGCAACAAAAAATGCTTTCCCGCTCGGGAAAGCATTTTTTGTTACAGTTAATTATCTGTTACTTAATTTCATAACCGCCTACGGGACGGATAAAGAGCTTAACGCAAGAGCCCTCGCCGAATACCTTTTCTATCATACTTTTATATTCGGCAAATAATTCATTTTTAATATAGCACTGTACCGTTCCGGCAAAGCCGCCGCCGTGCACCCTCGCTGTACCCACACCGTTTATCATATTTTTCGTGAGCGCAAGTGCAAGGCAAAGTCCCTGCTCGGCGGGATTTGAGTTTGAATAAAGGTTTTGCAGATTTTTATAGGAAGACTCACCCGAAGCATCAACAAGTGTTAAAAACTTTTCAAAGTTGCCCTCTTTAAGAGCGGCGCGCTGTGAAAGTACCCTGCCTTGCTCGGTAAAGAAATGGAATGCGCGGAGTGCCGCACGATCGGAGCATTTTTTTCTGATATCTGCAAGATTTTCAAAAAACCTTTGCTCGTTTGCATCACGGAGAAAATCAACGCCGAGATAATTACTTACCGCTCGGCACTCTTTTGTTATATCGGCATAGTCATCGGTAAGGTCGGCATGGTTGCCGCCGGTATCAACAACACAAAGGGTATAGCCCGTTTTCTGAATATCAAAATCAATTTTTTCAACATCAGGCTGCTTTGGATCGTTGAAATCGGCATAGGTAAATCCGCCCACGGCACTCGCCATCTGATCAAGAAGTCCCGAAGGCTTGCCGAAATAAACATTTTCGGAAAACTGCGAAAACTTTGCCAATTCTATCGGGAGAACCTTATTTTCACAGAAAAGACCGTTTATTATATTCGCCACAAGAACCTCAAATGCCGCTGAGGAGGAAAGCCCCGAGCCTTTAAGCACATTGGAGGTGGTGTAGGCATCAAAACCGCCTATGCTGTTGCCTGCGTTAACAAAAGCTGCACAAACACCGCGGATAAGCGAAATCGCCTTCCCCGTTTCCGACTCCTTTACCGCAAGGTCGTTTACCGAAACGGTATCCATGGGATATCCCTTTGACTTTATCCTTACCGTACCGTTATCGGTTTCGGATACAACGGCGATAACATCCAAATCCACGCTTGCCGCAAGAACGCAGCCGTGCTGATGGTCGGTATGGTTGCCGCCTATCTCGGTTCTGCCCGGTGCGGAGAAAAGACGAATGTTATCCTTTTTGCCGTAAAGCTTTTCAAACTCGCAAACGGCATCGGCATATCTTGTCTTTGCCTTTTCGGCATCTCCGTAAAGCATAACAAAATCGCCGTCAAAACAGCCGCTTAATATTTTTTCTTTAATTTCAACAGTATTCATTATATTGCCTCAAAATCAGATTTTTGAAACCACCTGCTTGGTGTCTCTTGCAATGGCAAGCTCCTCGTTTGTGGGAATTATAAACACATCCACCTTGCTTTCGGCAGTGGAAATCTTAATTTCCCTGCCGCGAATCTTGTTTGCCTCTTTGTCTATTTTAACACCCATATATCCAAGGTTTTTACAAACATACTCGCGAAGCTCGGGGTCGTTTTCACCGATACCGCCGGTAAAGGCAATGGCGTCAACACCGTTCATAGCAGCTATATATGAGCCTACAAACTTAAGTATCTGATAGCGCTGCATATCAATGGCAAGCTTTGCACGGGCGTTTCCGCTCTCGGCGGCGACACCTATGTCACGGTTATCGTTTGATACACCGGAAACACCGAACATACCTGACTTTTTGTTAAGTAAATTGTCCATATCTTTAGCCGAAAGGTTTTCCTTTTGAGCAATATATGTAAGCGCGGAGGGGTCAACACCGCCCGAGCGGGTGCCCATCATAAAACCGTCAAGCGGGGTAAAGCCCATAGAGGTATCGGCACAAACACCGTCCTTAATAGCGGTGATTGAGCAACCGTTACCCAAATGGCAGGTGATGATTTTAAGGTCCTTTTTAGGTTTGTTTTCTATAACCGCCACCCTATCGCTTACAAAACGGTGAGATGTGCCGTGAGCACCGTATCTTCTGACGTGAAGTTTCTCATAATATTCGTAAGGAAGCGCAAACATATAAGCTTTCGGCTCCATTGTTTGATGGAAAGAGGTATCAAATACCGCCACCTGAGGAATATCCGTGCCGAAGGTTTTAATACAGGCGCGAATGGCAAGCACGTGAGCATAGTTATGAAGCGGAGCCATAACTCCGAGCTCCTCAATCTTATTTAAAACGTCCTCGGTTATAAGTGCGGGACCCTTGAATATATCGCCGCCCTGTACTATGCGGTGACCTATTGCCGAAACCTCATCAAAGCTGTTAATAACCTTGGCATCACTCTTTGTGAGCGCATAAACCACCGCTTCAAATGCCTCGCTGTGGGTGGGCATCGGTATTTCGGCTTCATACTTTTTGCCGGATGCCGACTTGTGGGAAATGGCGCCCGTTGTACCTATTCTCTCGCAAAGACCTTTGGCGAGCATCTGTTCGGTTTCCATATCAATAAGCTGATACTTAAGCGACGAGCTTCCCGCGTTTACAACAAAAACCTTCATTTTTCATACCTCGATATATTTTTATTGAATATGCCTGAGTTTTGTGATAAACTCTAACCGTAGTTAATAATACTTTATTTACATAATAATTTCAAGTGTTTTTATCGGAGGTGTTTAATTTTGTCGGTTTGCGGAATAATTGCGGAGTTTAACCCCTTTCACAACGGGCACAAATACCTGACAGATATTTTAAAAAGCCGCGGCGATACCGTTATAGTTGCTTTGGGCTCGGATTTTACCCAACGCGGCGATACGGCGGTGGTCTCAAAGGCGGACCGCACAAAATGTGCACTTAGCTGCGGTGCGGACCTTGTGTGCGAGATACCCGTTTTGTGGACGGTTTCCACAGCACAGAACTTTGCTTTGGGCGGAGTTTGGCAGTTATACAATATGGGATGCGAAAAAATCGTTTTCGGCAGCGAGTCGGGCGATATCGAAGCGCTCAAAAACGCGGCTGAGGTTTTGCTCTCCCCCAATTATCAAAGTGCAGTTTTGCTTGAGCTTAAAAAGGGTGTGACCTTTGCGGCGGCAAGACAGACGGCGGCGGAGGCTTTGGGCGTTAAAAAAGGTCTTTTGCAAAACCCCAACGATAATCTCGGAATAGAATACATAATAGCCGCGAAAAAGCTTATTTTAAATCTTGAGTTTGAATGTGTAAAGCGCGAAGGCGCACCTCACGGCTCGGATATGCCCGAGGGTGACTATGCAAGTGCATCATATATAAGAAAGCTTATGCTTGACGGCAATAACGATGAGGCAAAAAAATATATTCCGAAAGAATGCCATTTTATTTTAAACGGTGATTATTCGGATATAAACCGTCTTGAAAACGCTTTGCTTTTCTCTTTAAGACAGAAAAAGCTCTCGGATTTCAGAAAGCTCCCCGATATAAGCGAGGGACTTGAAAATGCGCTCTTAGGTGCCGTAAAAACCGCACGGAGTCTTGATGAGCTTTATAATGTTTTAAAATGCAAGCGATACACACTTGCAAGAATACGGCGACTTATTTTAAGCGCGGCGCTTGAGCTTAACAAATCGTTTTTTATGCGGCGTCCTCCCTACACAAGAGTGCTGGGTATGGGTGAAGGTGGCGAGGCTCACCTTAAAAATCTCGTTTCGTACAGCCCCGTTGTAACCTCGGTTGCACAAATAAAAAAGCTTGATGCCGACTGCAAAGAGGTTTTCAGTACCGAGTGTGTGGCTTCGGATATATACGCGCTTTCATTTGAAACTCCGCGCGAATGCGGGGAAGAATATAAAATCAAACTTGTTAAGGAGCAAAAAAATGATTGAAGTAAAAGAAATATCCGCTTATAAAAATTACGGCAGAGTGGTAAGCATATCAAACGGTGTGATAGAAGCGTATGTCACGGTGGATATAGGGCCGCGTATTATCCGTTTCGGATATGTAGGCTCACAAAACATAATGAATGACGACACAAGTAATTTTACCCCCGCAACCTCAAAGGAGTTTGAGGATTATTTCGGTGAGGGCAAGGCGTTTAACAATTACGGCGGGCACAGGGTTTGGCTTTCTCCCGAAAGCTATCCCGAAACATATTACCCCGATTGCAATCCGGTTTCTTACGAGGTTTTGAGTGACGGCGCGGTTTTCACTCCCCCTGCCGAGTATAAAAATGATGTTTTAAAGCAGATTACCGTGCGTATGGACCCCGATGATACCAATTTGCAGCTTAAAATGAAGGTTACAAACCTTTCAAATAAGGTTAAAACCTTTTCTATTTGGGGACTTACGGTATCCGCAAAGGGCGGCACGCTGATAGTACCGATGAACACACGCAATACCGGTTTGCTTTCAAACCGCATAATCTCGGTTTGGCCCTACACCGATTTATCGGATAAACGCATTTATTTCGGCAAAAAATATGTTACATTAAAGCAGAGCGAGATATCCGAAAGCCCGATAAAGCTCGGATTTGACCTCAACTGCGGCAGTGTTTACTACCTGCTTAACGATGATGTTTTTGTAAAGAGCTTTGCAACCAATCACCCGCTCGGCAGTTATCCTGACGGCGGATGCTCATTTGAAACCTACACAAACGAGGGCTTCCTTGAGGTTGAGTCTTTAAGTGAGCTTAGCGATGTCTTACCAAATGCCTCCGCGGAGCATACCGAGCGCTGGTCACTTATTAAAAAGCCCTGCGATGTGGACACAAAAAATGATGATTCCATATCAGCATTTTTAGGAAAGCTTTGATTTTATGAATGCTTTTGAATTAAAAATTCTCGATTTTATTCAAAGCACCTTTGCCTGCGGATTTCTTGACGGTGCAATGAAGATTATAACCGCAGTCGGTGAGGCAAAAACACTCATTGCAATCACGGCTGTTCTGCTGCTTTTCAAAAAAACCCGCAAAATAGGTATATATGCCGCGGTGTCAATGATACTCGGGCTTATAGTCGCAAACGGCATTATTAAAAATCTTATTGACCGCCCGCGCCCGTGTGATCTAAACGAAGCTTTCAATCTGATAATCGAGCGCCCGTATGACAGCTCATTCCCCTCGGGTCACGCAACCGCATGCTTCGGATTCACAACGGTGCTTATGAAAAAGTGCAAAAGGTTCGGCGTTCCGGCGCTTGTTTTGACAATCCTTGTTGCTTTTTCAAGGCTTTATCTTTATCTGCACTTCCCCACCGACGTGCTCACGGGTGCCGCAATCGGTATTATCATGGGCATTTTGGGCTGTGCTGCTGTTGATATAATATATAAAAAACTCGGAGGTAAAAATGGCTGAAAAAACAAGAAGACAAAAAGCTATTATACGGCGCAGAATATTTATTGTTTCAACCCTTGCGGTGCTTGCAATTTGCATAACAGCGCTCGTTTTTATCATTAAAGCCATAAACGGCGCGATAAAAACAAACGGTAATGAAAGCAGTAAATCTCCTGCCTCGTCGATGACATCATCTGACGGGGAAAAGGATACTAAGCCGAAAATAGTTTCCACCGCAACGGTTGTGAACACGGGTGATATTCTGGTGCACAATCCGGTTTTGTGGGGTGCCGAAAAAACCACAGGCAACTACGATTTTTCGGATTTTTTCAAAAACGCGAATTCCTACTTTAAAAAAGCCGACCTCGCGGTCGTGAATCTTGAGGTAACACTTGGCGGCACCGAGTCGGGTAAGTATAACGGTTATCCCAATTTCAACACGCCCGATTCGCTTATAGACACACTTAAAAACGATGGCTTTGGTCTTCTCCTCACCGCCAACAACCACTGCTATGATACGGGGCTTTTCGGCCTTAAGCGAACTGTTCAGGTGCTTAAAAACAAAAAAATGGACTATGTCGGCACCCGTGAAACGGCGGACGAGCAGTCATATATAATAAAGGATGTTAACGGCATCAAGATAGGTATTGCCTGCTACACGTATGAAAACACCTCGAATACGGCGGGGAGAAAATCAATAAACGGTAAAATCGTAGCCGCCGAGGCAAACGACCTTATTAACTCATTTTCCTATGATAAAATTGACAGCTTCTATGACGAGGCAAAGGACGTTATCGCCAAAATGAAAAAGCAGGGAGCCGACTGCACCGTGTTTTATATGCATTGGGGTAACGAGTACAAAATAAAGGAAAACGAGTATCAGCGCTCGATAGCGCAAAACCTCTGCAATATGGGGGTTGACGTTATTGTTGGCGGACATCCCCACGTTATTGAGCCGATGGCACTGTTACACGCCGAAGGCGGCGGGCACACCACTGCCTGCATATACTCGGTTGGCAACGCGATTTCAAATCAGCGGAAGGAAATACTCACCGAGGAATCCCCCACCGGTCACTGCGAGGACGGTATGCTGTTTTTCTACACCTTTGATAAGTACAGTGACGGCACTACGGTTTTATCGGGTGTGGACATTGTGCCCACTTGGGTTGATAAGTATAAAGGCGGCGCAGGATATCTCTACTCGATGATACCGCTTGAAAACCCGACCGACGGGCAAAAGTTCGGCCTTTCGGCACAGACCGTGCAAAACGCGCAAAAATCGTATGAGCGCACCGCGGCAATTGTGGCATCGGGACTTACCGAGTGCCAGAAATACTTCGGATGCAAGGTAAGATTTGAATAGGTTTAAGGGGATGCGGAATATTACGCGCATCCCCTTTTTTAATCTTGATTTTTGATTATAAATATGATATTATACATATCGCAGTTGCGGACATAGTTCATCGGTAGAACATCAGCTTCCCAAGCTGATGAGGCGGGTTCGATTCCCGTTGTCCGCTCCAAAAAAGAGTGAACATCTTTTGATGTTTGCTCTTTTTTATACAAACGGGAATCGAAAAGGGCGAGGGCGAAGCCGGAAACAACCTTTCGGGGAACGGTTGTTTAGCCCGTGGGCGTGTAGCCGCGCTCCAAGCGGCGTAGCGATTCCCGTTGTCCGCTCCAAAAAAGAGTGAACATCTTTTGATGTTTGAACTGATATAATGATGGTAGACACAAAAAAGTGTCTGCCATCATTTTTTGTGTTAAAATAAAGAAAAGGAGATGAAAGAAATGGGACGTCCAAAAGGCGGAACAAACAAAAATCATAGTAAAGAAGAAAAATTAACATT
>JAZUGP010000017.1:0-9755 GCA_045641225.1 Acutalibacteraceae bacterium | reverse complement strand
CCTTTTGAAACGAGCATCAAGCGAAGTTTCAAACCCTTGGTTCTTTGGGGATAAAGAACGAAAGGGGTGAATAGAGCGGACAAAGTCCGCTCTAGAGGGGGAAACACAAGAACTTTTATAAATGCACAAAATAAATCATCTGTGCCGATATCGGTAAGCAAAGCCTTAACATCATCGTATGGCATCGAGTATCTTTGGGTAAGATATCTCATAGAGGCTCCGAGCTCGCCGTCCGGACCGCCGTACTGCGATATGATTATCTGCGCGTATTTCGGGTTGGGATTTTTGATTTTTACGGGGTACTGCAGTTTTTTCTCGTATTGCCACATAATTTATTCCTCACTTTCCCACGGCCACGGCGATTCAATCCAGCTGAACGTTTCGGTATCGGCGGGTACATCGTGCACGGTGTATACGTATTTTCCGTATTTTTTCTCGTAGCTTTCCTTAAGCTCGGATTTTGCCTTGCGGTATTTTATAAGAAGCTCCATCGCCTTTTTGCTTGCAGGGTGCGTGTCGAGGTACAAATTGAGCTCGTAAAGTGCAAAGTCCACGGCGTGAAGCTTTTGGCGCAGGGTGTCTTTATCGTTCATCGCATCATACCTCCCACAAGAAGCGGCTTGTTAAGCTCGGGGAAAATCGTGCCGTCCTTATAGCCGGTTTCGATATCGTATTCGTCAGCTATGGGCTGCATATTAACAAACGCCATTGTAAGTATGCCGCTGTCGTGACCGGATATCGGTTTATCACTGTTTGTTATTATCATCATATTCTATTCTCCTTTTAGGACGGTTGAAAACCGCCCTGATAACATAATATTAAACTTGCGTAATAACTGTGAAATAAAAGACAGTCACAACACTTGACAATATCTTTCTCAGTGGTATAATGTAAAATGACGGAGAATTTGGCTTTAATTGTATATTTGCTATCATTCGGAGGTGTGAAAAATGAGTGATATTCCAAATTGGTTTGTAGTGTGTATGGGCATAGGAACCGTGTTTGTGGGACTTATTTGCATAATTATTTTATGCAAAATAATGAGTCTTTTCTTTTATAAAAAGGCACAGCCGACCCTAAGCACACCGGAAAAGTCAACAGAGCAGAGAATTGAGAACAGAGGAGAAATAATCGCCGCTGTGTGTGCTGCCTGTGCCGAAGAGCTCGGCAAGGATGTTTCGGCTTTGAGAGTGGTATCATTTAAAAAATTATAAACAATAAACAATATATAAAAACGAGGTAAAAAACAATGAAAAAGTACAAAGTAACAGTAAACGGTACAGCCTATGAAATCGAGCTTGAGGAAATAGATGCTCAAAGTGTATCGGCTCCCGCAAAAAAGGAAGAAGCTGCCGAAAGCGCGGCACCCGCGGCAGCTGCCGCAAAGGGTGAGGGTGAGAATATCTCAGCACCGATGCCCGGCAATATACTTGATGTTAAGGTAAAGGTAGGCGACACCGTTAAAAGAGGCGATGTGCTTATGATTCTTGAAGCCATGAAGATGGAAAACGAGATTCCCGCCGCGTGTGACGGCACCGTTACTGCCGTTAACGTTATAAAGGGCGCCGCCGTTGAAACAGGTACCGTTCTCTGCGTTATAGAATAAAGGGGAACTGCCGTTATGTTGGATAAATTAATAGAATTTGCAAAAAGCACGGGCTTTTATATGCTGTTCGGCAACTTTTTGGCGGACGGATGGAAAAGCCTTGTGATGATAGGCATATCACTTTTTCTTTTGTGGCTTGCCATTCACAAAAAGTTTGAGCCGCTGCTTCTTATCGGTATAGCCTTCGGAATGTTGCTTACAAACCTTCCCGGCGCCGGAATGTACAGCAGTGAGCTTTGGAATAGTTTTATGGACAGCACAAGTGCCAATTACCACAACTACGGATATATACTTTCAAACGGCGGTCTGCTTGATATTCTTTATATCGGTGTTAAGACCTGCCTTTATCCCTGCTTAATATTCGTTGGTATCGGTGCCATGACCGACTTTGAACCGCTTATCTCAAATCCCAAATCTTTGCTTTTGGGAGCTGCGGCACAGATTGGTATTTTCATTACCTTCTTGGGCTGTATAAAACTCGGATTTCCGCAGTCGGCGGCGGCTTCCATAGGTATCATCGGCGGTGCTGACGGTCCTACCGCAATATACACTGCCTCAACGCTTTATCCCAAGCTTTTGGCACCTATTGCGGTTGCGGCGTATTCGTATATGGCATTGGTGCCGGTTATTCAGCCGCCCATTATGAAGCTGCTCACCACCAAAAAGGAACGCGCTATCGTTATGAAGCCGCTTCGCAGGGTATCAAAAACCGAAAAGATACTTTTCCCGATAATCGTTACGATTTTCGTAGCCTTGCTCGTTCCCTCAGCCACTCCGCTCATAGGCTGTCTTATGCTCGGCAACCTTTGGAAGGAGTCGGGTGTTGCGGAGCGCCTTTGCAAGACCGCTCAGAACGAGCTTATGAACATTGTTACAATTTTTCTCGGCATATCTGTTGGTGCCACTGCCACAGCCGAAGCATTCTTAAACCTCGACACCATAAAGATAATGGTTATGGGTGTTTGCGCATTCGCCATAGGTACCGCCGGCGGTGTGATTCTTGCCAAGTTTATGAATTTGTTTACGAGAAAGAACAAGATAAATCCGCTTATCGGCTCGGCAGGTGTTTCTGCCGTTCCCATGGCGGCACGCGTTTCGCAGAGTGTGGGTCAGAAAGAAAACCCCACAAACTTCCTGCTTATGCATGCTATGGGGCCAAACGTTGCGGGTGTTATCGGCTCGGCTATAGCGGCAGGCGCGCTTATAGCATTGTTTGGTTAACTAAATCAGTCTGCCTGATAGGAGAATAATAAAAATGTCTGAAAACAAACCGCTTCTTATTACCGATACCATTTTGCGTGATGCCCATCAGTCGCAGGCGGCAACACGCATGAGGATAGATGATATGCTCCCCGCACTTGAAGACCTTGACAAAATCGGTTACTGGTCGGTTGAGTGCTGGGGCGGAGCAACCTTTGATGCCTGCATGAGATTTTTAAACGAGGACCCGTGGGAAAGACTTCGCACCATAAAAAAGCATATGAAAAACACCAAGCTTCAGATGCTTTTGCGCGGTCAGAATGTTTTGGGGTACAAGCATTATGCCGATGATGTTGTGGATGCATTTGTTAAGCAGTCCATTGAAAACGGTATAGATGTTATCCGTATTTTCGATGCTCTTAACGACCCCCGCAACCTTGAAGCCGCCGTTAAGGCGTGCAAGCAGTACGGCGGAATATGTGAAACCGCGATAAGCTACACCTCAAGCCCCGTTCATAACGAGGAATATTTTGTAAAGCTTGCGAAAACACTCGAAAATATGGGTGCGGATGTTATCTGTATAAAGGATATGGCAAACCTGCTTTTGCCTTACGATGCCTATTCACTCGTCAAAAAGCTCAAGGAGAGCGTAAAGGTGCCGATTCACCTGCACACACACAACACCACCGGCACCGGAGATATGACCTATCTTATGGCGGCACAGGCGGGTGTTGATATAGTTGATACTGCGCTGTCACCCTTATCAAACGGCACCTCAAACCCCTCCACCGAGGCGCTTGTGGCAACCCTTCAGAATACCGAACGCGATACGGGACTTGACCTTACCGCGCTTTCAAACGTTGCAAAGCATTTCCGCAATGTTGCCGACCGTCTTAAAAATGACGGTATACTTGACCCCAAGGTGCTTAATGTTGACACTAAGACCCTTATTTATCAGGTGCCCGGCGGTATGCTTTCAAACCTTATAAGCCAGCTTAAGCAGGCAGGTGCGGAGGATAAGTATTACAAAGTGCTTTCGGAAGTGCCAAAGGTAAGAAAGGATTTCGGATATCCGCCGCTCGTAACACCCACAAGTCAGATAGTAGGTACTCAGGCGGTTATGAACGTGCTTTCGGGCGAAAGATACAAGATGGTACCCAAAGAGTCAAAAGCACTCCTCCGCGGTGAATACGGCGCACTTCCCGGCGAGGTAAACGAGGAGGTAAGGAAAAAGTGCATAGGTGACGATAAGGTTATCACCTGCCGTCCCGCTGACCTTATAGAGCCCGAGCTTGTAAAATACGCGCTCGAGATGAAAAATAAGAAAATAGGCAAATCAAAGGAAGATGTTTTAAGCTATGCTTTGTTCCCCGCGGTTGCCGAAAAGTTCTTTGCGGCAAGGGACAGCAAGACGGACGAAAACGAGGTCCGCGAGCTTGTTGTCGAGGACCTGTCAAAGCAGTAATAAAAAGCGGCTGTAAAAAAAACGAAAGTTTTTTACAGCCGTTTTTTAGGGAATAGGAAAAATGTTCGTTTACAGCAAAAAGGCGCGTCTCTTTTTATAATAGTCGGAATAAACCGCAAAATCGACTCAAAACACTTTTGCTTCGATTTTTGCACGGTTTATCCATGTTTTTTGCCTTTTTGCGATTCGGACTTTTTTTACATTCCCTTTTTGATATCAAACTCAAAATCGAGTATTCTTATGTGCCCATTATCTATTTCAACAGCCTTTTTATATTCTCCGAAACCGATAAGACGGGCCGTTTCATATATTTTTGCGGCACCGCAGACCGCCATAAAAAGGCAAAGTACAACGGTAAAGCTCAAATAAAAAGATTTAAAAAATATTTTTACATTCCTGTTCATACAAATGTGTTGAAAAGTCCCGCAAGAGCATTTCCCAAAAGCTCGGCGGAATAGCTTACCTCCTCTAAAGTATTTGCATCGGTGCCCACCTCGATAAGCACCGAGCCGGTTGTGAGATTTTCGTTATAGATTTTACTTGCAAGGCTTATACTGCGCGCAAGACCCGGATACATAACCTCTACCGCCTGCTGTATTTTTACGGCGAGCTTGAGGTTTTCTTTATAGTTCGGAAAGGTTTTAACACTACCGCTCTGTGAGCCCATAACAAGCATTATCTGTGCCGCTTTTTTGCCGTTTACCATAGTAGTGAGCTTAACCTTTTCGTTGCTTGAGGGCATTACACAGTCGCGGTGCATATCTATAACGATTTTGATATCGGGATATTTGTTAAGATAGTTTTTTATTGTCTGATATGCTCTCGGATATGCATCGTTGTAGGAGGGATAGTCGTGCAGTGTGGTATCGTGAAGTGTTTTTATACCTGCCGCATTAAGCTTTTTTGAAACAATATCTCCGAGCTTTATCATATTTTTCGAGGAATCTGCGGTACGCGAGCTGTCGCTTTCGGAGTAATAATCTTTATCCTCGCTCATAAACGACTCTGTTGCGTGGGTGTGTAGAATAAGCACCTGAGGAGAGTCGTTTTTTACTATTTTATAGCTAAGCGGAGATGAAAGAAGCGATTTTATGTCAACCGAAAGGTCAGTGCTGTTTTTCAGGTATACGTTGTTGTATGAGGTGTTGGCGGTGTAGGGTGATATGAACTTTTCACTTATCTTTCCGAGCACCTTACCGCTTGACATCGCCGCAACCGCCTCGGATTTTGAGGAGACATTGTCGGGGGCATTGCTTTCAGCCGTTTTTTCGGTCTGCGTTTTTTCGCCCGTATCAGCCACACTCTCGGTTACCGACCGTCCTGTATCGGCAGCCTTTTTTTTCGCAAGTGTCTTTCCTTTTGGCTCTAAAGCCCTGTAGCAGGGGAAGCAGGTAAGTGCGGCACAAACAGCGAATAAAACTGCAAATCTTATTATATAAAGTTTTCCCCTCAAAATCCTCACCCTTATTAAAAGCCTTGTAAAATCTATGCCCTGATTCTTGATTTTATGCAAGGACATTGAGAGCTTCGGGGTCGGTGTCCGGCTGTAAAAAGCGGTTAAGCGCACTGCTTAAAATCTGTGCCGCCTTTTCGTTAAGCAGGTCTATATCCTTAGGAGTTACCATCATACCGTCACCCTCCTTGTAGTCTATAACCGTGGGCATACCTACGGCTATAACGGGCACACCGAAAGCCGCCTTATTAAAGGCTTTTCTTCGGTTATTTACACCCGAGCCGGGTGAAATACCCGTATCGGTAAGCTGAAATGTGCGGCAGAGCCTTTCGGGTGCCGCGGCGGCGAGCGCGTCTATCACTATTATCGCCGAGGGTTTTATGCTTTCCGCAATAGCCTTAACGCTTGATACCGCCTCTATCCCCGTTTTTCCGAGCACCCCCGGTATCACTGACGAAACATTTTTAAGGCACAAAAGTCCCGTTTGTTTTTTAATATCGTTACTTATGTGACGTGTGACAATTATTTTTGATGCCACAAGCGGGCCCAACGCATCGGGCGTTATATCGGAGTTGCCGAGTCCCACGGTGAGTATGTTTTCACGGTTATCGGGTAAAAGAGCATTAAACGATTCAACTAAGAATTGTTCGATTTCCTCTGTTGAAATTAAAGTGTCAAGTCTTGAAAACCTTACCGTAAAGTATTTTCCGATGGGTTTTTCGAGTTTTTTTGCCGCCGAGTCGGTTTTTATTTCGGCAAACTGTAAAACGGTATCACCCTTTGAAATTGTTTTTGTAACAAGACCCTCGGTGGTTTTATCAAACCCCGTTTTTTCACTTATCAGATCTGTACGTCCACGCATAAAAAATCACCGCCTTAAGTTAGTTTTAACAAAAGACGGTGATTATATTATTTTGTTTTAAAATTATGCTTCGTATTTTGCGACAACTTTCTTTATTCTGTCAACCGGATCAAGCAGACTGCTTATGGAGTTGTCCTTATTGAGTGTATCAACAAGCAAGGCTATGTACTTTGCCATATTAACACTGCAATACCACTCTCTTGATAAAAGCTCGGGTGACTGATAAATAAGGTTCGTGGTGAAAATCTTGTCAATAAGGCCGCGTTTATAATAATCGTCAAACTTATCAAGCCCATTTACAAAAAGACCGAAAGTTGAGAATATGAATATTCTGCCGGCGCCCATTTCTTTTAATTTTGCGGCAATATCGAGCATTGATTCACCGCTTGAAATCATATCGTCAACAAGGATAAGGTCCTTGCCGGTGATATCACTGCCCAAAAATTCGTGAGCTGCGATGGGGTTTCTGCCGTCTACTACTATGGAGTAGTTTCTTCTCTTATAGAACATACCGAGCTCAAGACCCAAAACAGATGAATAATAGATGCATCTGCCCATACCGCCTTCATCGGGGGAAACAATCATGGTATGGTCACGGTCAAGCTTGATATCGTCAACATTCTTAAGCAGAGCCTTGATCATCTGATATGCCGCCTGAACATTATCAAAACCGTCAAGCGGAATAGCGTTGTTAACTCTCGGGTCGTGCGCATCAAAGGTGATTATGTTTTTAACACCCATTGCAACGAGCTCCTGAAGTGCCATTGCGCAGTCCATGGACTCTCTTGCGGTTCTTCTGTGCTGTCTTCCCTCGTAGAGCATCGGCATAATAACGGTAAGCCTTCTCGCCTTGCCACCGAAAGCCGCAATAACACGCTTTAAATCCTGAAAATGGTCATCGGGGCTCATCGGAACAACCTGACCGTACATCTTATAGGTTACATTGTAGTTAAAGCAATCGCAGATTATGTAGGCATCAAGTCCTCTTGCGGTGTGGTTGAGAACCGCTTTTGCTTCGCCCGTGCCGAAACGCGGACAGTTAGGAGTTACAACAAACGAATGCTCCTCGTCAATATCTCTCCAGCTTTTGAGATAGTAGTCCACCTTTGCGGCGATATCCTCACAACCGCGCATACTCACGATGGCGAGGTCACCGTAAGGTGTGTGCTTAAAATCAATACTTGCCATTTAAAACATCCCCCAATATTTTGTTGTTATTATTGTATCACAAAAAAGGAAATTAAAAAAGTGTTTTTTTAAATCTTTTTTTACATTTTTTAAAAAATATTTATGTTTTGCGGTAAAGTTAATTTAAAAGCCGTATTTATGCTTTAAAACCGACATAGTGAAGCAATAGTGCTTGATTTTACAAAATATCTGTGATATTATATCTATAACTATATTATAGTGGTGGCATATTGCCAATAAGGAGTAAAAAGGAGTAAAAAATGCAGCGAATTATCAAAAAGCTCAATTATTGGGCTCAGGAAAAAGAAAGGGTTGCCGTGTGCGTAAACGGCGAGTCCATGACCTATGCGGAGATTGAGGAAAAAAGTAATGCCCTCGCGGCATATTTTATAGAAAATCTTAAGGTCGATAAAAGCCCCGTGGGTATCTACGGCGATAAGGAAAACGAGATAATAGCGGTAATGTTTGCAGCATCAAAAAGCGGCAGACCTTATATGTTTTTGCCGAGCTATTACCCGCAGGACAGAATAGAGTCGATATTAAAGGTTAAAATGCCCGAGGTAATAGTGGCACTTGACGGGCACGGATACGATTTCGGCACCTTTACAATGAATGCCGACGATACGGCAAAGGTTTATAAGGATTATAAAGGCAGGGCGCCCTCTGAGGATAACTATGTTTCGGGTGACGATATTGCCTCGATAATATTCACATCGGGCAGCACGGGACTGCCGAAGGGTGTTAAGATTACAGCTAAAAACATCAGCGCCATGGTTGACTGGCGTAACAGTGTGGGCAATGTATATCCCGAAAACAGTACCATTGCCTCGGTTTCGCCGTACAGCTTTTCGGTTCATCTCTCCACAGTTCATCTTCTTATGATAGACCAAGGCGTGAAAATATGCAATATTCCCAAAAAGGATATTACCGATTTTCCGAAGCTTATCAAAACGGTTATTGATTCCGACCCGTATCTGCTCGGGGGATCCCCTGCATTTCTTGAAATACTTTTCAAGAGTGATAAGTTCTGCGGTGAAAATATGAAAAGTCTTAAGTATTTTTCTACCGGCGGTGAGCCGCTTTCGGGCGCTACCGCAAAGGAGCTTAAAAGACGTTTCCCCGACCCCAAGGTTGAAATATGGAACTTCTACGGCGCCACTGAGCTTGCGGCGGGCGGTGTTCACTGTCAATACACCGATGATATAATCGAACGTGATGCGGTTCTGCCCACGGGCATTCCCGATATAAAGGCGAATGCGCGTCTTGTTGATGAAGACGGTAATGATGTTCCGGACGGTGAGGCGGGCGAGCTTGTTATTTCCTCCGATATGGTGGCTTTAGGTTATATAGATCTTCCCGAAAAGGAAAAAGAGGTTTTCTTTGTGGATAAGGACGGCAGACGCGGCTACCGTACACACGATATTATGCGCAAGGAACGCGGTCTGCTTTACTTTGTGGGCAGAAGTGATAACATTATTAAGGTAGGCGGCAACCGCGTTGAAGCCGAGGAAGTAGAGCGAGCGGTAGTAAGCCTTGAAGGTGTTTCAAAATGTATAGTTGTTCCCGCAATGCGTGATAACATAGCCGAGCTTATGGTGGCTTATGTTGAGCTTTCGGGCGGCAGAAAAGGCGGACTTAAGGATATAGTGGCAATAAAGAATCACGTTAAATCACTTTTGCCGCACTATATGGTGCCTCAAAAAATAGTTTTTGTTGATGCCATACCGCGAAATAACAGCAATAAGGCGGACAGAGCATTACTGAAAAAGATGGCTTCGGAGGATTTACAATGAGCAAAAGAAAATATTACCCTTTAACACAAATGCAGTTTATAATGCTCTGTGAAAAGCTGCGCGCATTCAATAAAGAGGTAGCCGAGGTTGATGCTTCGGTGTGCTTTTGGGTGTTTGACGATAAGCATTTTAACGCCGATGCAATGGAAAAGGCTTTTAACAAGCTTGTAAGCGTTAACGATGCGCTT
>JAZUGP010000016.1:0-16921 GCA_045641225.1 Acutalibacteraceae bacterium | reverse complement strand
GTGCAGGGTTTAAGTCGTATATACCAGATACAACAAAAATAATAATTGCACAGCGCATCGCATCGGTTGAGGATGCAGATATGACCGTTGTGCTTGATAACGGCAGAATAGTTGCCTGCGGCAATCATAAGCAATTACTTGAAAGCTGTGATATTTACCGCGAAATCTATGAACAGCAGACAAACGGAGGTGCTGAAAATGAATAGCGGAAGACCTCCTGTAAGAGGTGGCGGAAAACCGCCAAAGGATATGAAGGCACTCGGCAGAGTCCTTAAAATGCTTTACGGATATTATCCTAAGCTTGTACCGCTTTCGGTTGCGTGTATCGTTTTTTCGGCGATAGTAGCGGTTTTGCCCGCGTTTTTCATCGAAGAGGTTACCGATGCGATAGATGTTGCCTTAAAAAACGGTATCCCTTGGAGTGTTGCAAAAGGGGATATACTGCCTAAGGTTTTCACCCTTTTGTTCTTTTATGTTCTGTCAATAGCATCTGTACTTCTTGAAACACAGGTTGCTGCCGTTGTTACACAAGGTTTTCTCGGCAAGATGCGTAAAACCCTGTTTAACGGTATGCAGGACCTCCCGATAAGCTTTTTTGACCGTAAAAAGCACGGTGATATAATGTCGTTTTACACCAACGATATAGACACTCTCCGTCAGCTTATAGGTCAGTCGCTTCCCACACTTATAAGAGCCACAACGGTGGTTGTAAGTGTGCTGTGCGTAATGCTTTGGTTCAGCGTATGGCTCACACTTTTACTTGTGGTCGGCGTTGTGCTTATGTTCCTTGTCTCAAAGAAACTCGGCGGCGGTTCGGCTAACTATTTTATCAAGATGCAAACAGCCGTTGCGGCAGAGGAAGGCTTTGTTCAGGAAATAATGAACGGTCAAAAGGTTGTTAAGGTTTTCTGCCACGAGCAAGAGAGCAAAAAAGATTTTGATAAGCTTAACAATGAGCTTTATAACCACGGCTACCGCGCAAATGCCTTTGCCAATATGCTTGCGCCCATAATTATGAATATCGGCAACGTGCTTTATGTTATCGTATCAATTGTCGGCTGCGTGCTTTTGCTTACCAAGCTACCGAACATCGGCATTCGCTCAATGTTTGGCGGCGGCACGGTTATGAAGGTTGGTATAATCATTTCATTCCTTTCCATGACAAAGCAGTTCACAGGTAATATAAATCAGGTTTCACAGCAGATAAACTCGGTTGTTATGGCAATGGCGGGAGCATCACGTGTATTTAATCTTATGGACGCCGAGCCCGAAACAGATGACGGTTACGTTACCCTTGTAAACTGCGAGATTGACAAGGATGGCAACATCACCGAAACCGATAAGCGCACCGGCAAATGGGCGTGGAAGCATCCGCATAATGACGGTACGCTTACCTATACCGAGCTTAAAGGTGACGTTTGTATGACCGATGTTGACTTCTCTTATGTTGAGGGCAAGCAGGTGTTAAGCGGCGTTTCCGTTTATGCAACACCGGGTCAAAAGGTTGCTTTCGTAGGTGCCACCGGTGCCGGCAAGACCACGATTACAAACCTCATTAACCGTTTTTATGATATTGAGGACGGTAAGATAAGGTATGACGGCATAAACATCAACAAAATCAAAAAATCCGACCTCCGCCGTTCACTCGGCATAGTTTTGCAGGATACCAATCTCTTTACGGGAAGTGTTATGGACAATATCCGTTACGGCAGACTCGATGCAACCGATGATGAATGTATTGAAGCTGCACGTCTTGCCGGTGCGGACGATTTTATAACCCGTCTGCCCGAGGGCTACGATACAATGCTTTCAAATAACGGCTCAAATCTTTCACAGGGCCAGCGCCAGCTTATCGCAATCGCCCGTGCCGCCGTTGCGGACCCGCCGGTTATGATACTTGACGAGGCAACCTCGTCTATTGATACCCGTACCGAAGCGATAGTTCAAAGGGGTATGGATAAGCTGATGGAGGGAAGAACGGTATTTGTTATTGCCCACCGTCTTTCAACCGTTATGAACTCCGATGTGATAATGGTACTCGACCACGGTAAAATTATCGAGCGCGGTTCTCATCAAAAGCTTATTGCCGATAAAGGCACTTATTATCAGCTGTATACCGGAGCTTTTGAGCTTGAATAAATTAAAAAATAAACGACGTCAGCTTTTGCGGAGTGTTCTAAAGGACACTCCGCAACGAAATAAATCCCTTACGGGATTTGTGAAATATCCTGCGAATGTGAAATACGCCTTCGGCGTGTGAAATGCTCTGCGGAGCGTTGAGGGATTTATTTTATTTCACATTGCGAAGCAATATTTCACAATTGCTATGCGATTATTTCACATTTGCCTTGCGGCAAATATTTCACTTTATATCACCAACTGAAAAGAAAAAACGACTGATTTTGAGTGTCAGTCTGTTTTTATTTATAAGTGTGCACTTACTCACCACATTCTGTGGTGGTTGGCTCGCAAAACTGTCCTTTAGAATACTCAGCTTTTGCCGGCGTTTATTTTTATTGAAAACATCCGCTTTGTGTGATATATTATTATTGAAAAGAGGTAGGTATCAATGGCTTGTTATCCCACACCGCATATAAACGCAACACCCGAGGATTTTGCAAAAACCGTAATTATGCCGGGTGACCCGATGCGCTCTAAGTTTATTGCCGAAAACTTTTTAAGCGATGCAAAGCTTGTTAACGATGTCCGCGGAGTGAAAGGCTACACGGGTAATTATAAAGGCACAAGGCTTTCGGTTATGGCGAGCGGTATGGGCATACCCTCAATGGCGATATATTCTCACGAGCTTTATAACTTTTTTGATGTTAATAGCATTATCCGTATAGGCTCGGCGGGGGCGATAAGCGATAAGGTGGATATAGGCGATATAGTTATCGGTATGGGCGCCTGCACCGATTCGGTTTATGCTGAAAACTTCGGTATTAAAGGCGGATATTGCCCGATAGCCGATTTTGAACTTTTAAATCCTGCTGTAAACACCGCAAAAGAAAAAAGCATCAAAACCGCGGTTGGAAATATAATAACCACCGAGATTTTTTATAATCAAACCTCTTACGAGCCGTGGAGTAACCTCGGTGTTCTCGCGGTGGAAATGGAAACCGCGGCGCTTTATATAAATGCGGCAAAAGCCGGTAAAAAAGCGCTCGCGATGTATACCGTTTCGGATAATGTTTTAACGGGCGAGGGCATTTCTGCCGAAGAGCGGGAAAAGTCCTTTGTCAGTATGATAGAGCTTGCACTTTGCACGGCTTTAAAAATTAAATAAATTATACAGGTGAAAATAATGTTTGATGCCATAAAAAACAAATCCGCCTGCATTGAGTGGATAAAAAAGTTTTTTGATGAAAACGGTAAGGACTGTAATGCCGTTATAGGTATTTCGGGCGGGAAGGACAGCAGTGTAGCGGCGGCTCTCTGCGTTGAAGCGCTCGGCAGGGACAGGGTAATAGGTGTGCTTATGCCATGCGGAGAGCAAAGCGATATAGATGCCGCGTATCTTTTGGTAAACACCCTTAAAATAAAATATTTTGAGGTAAATATAAAAGAAACGGTCGAGGCAATAAAAAAAGCAATACCCTTTGAGATTTCGGATATGAGCAAAACAAATCTTCCGCCGAGAATTCGTATGGCAACCCTTTATGCCGTATCGCAGAGTAATAACGGCAGGGTTGTTAACACCTGCAATCTTTCAGAGGATTATGTGGGATATTCCACCCGCTACGGTGACGCGGCAGGGGATTTCAGTCCGTTGTGTAATATGACGGTGGACGAGGTAAAGCAGATAGGCAGACTTACCTGCCTGCCCGATGAGCTTATTGATAAAACCCCGATAGACGGGCTCTGCGGAAAAACCGATGAGGATAATTTGGGCTTTACCTATGCCGTGCTTGATAAATATATAAGAACAAACGAGATAGATGATGAAAAAATCAAAGAACTTATAGATAAAAAGCATAAGCAAAACAGCTTTAAATTAAAGCCCATGCCGTCATTTAAACCGATAATATAATTTAAAAGCCTCTCCGAATCGGAGAGGCTTTTAAGTATTGCAAATGATTATTTGTTCGGAATCTGCTGACGGAGAGCGGCTCTTGTCTTTCTCACCTCACCGAGGTTGGCTGTAAGGCTTTCGTCCGCACGGCACATAATGTCATCAACAAAGTCCTGAGCGGCTTTTCTCATATCACGGCTTTTTGCCTGAGCATTGGCAATTATCTCGGCGGCTTTTTCCTGAGCCATCTTAACGATTTCCTGCTCTGCAACAATGCTTCTTGCACGTTCCTCGGCACTGCGGATAATTCCGTCTGCCTCGCGCTTTGCATTGGTGATAATATCAGCACGGTCGGAAACAATTCCTCTTGCCTGCTTGATTTCCGTAGGAATGTTAAGACGCATATCATCAACTACCGCACGAAGCTTTTCAATGTCAACAACCGTCTTTTTGCCGGGAAACTTGATACCGCTGTCAAGCACCTCGTCAAACTGTTCAAGTAATTCATCAAGTGTCATTTAATTCATCCTCCGTAAATTTTACTGTTCTTTTGATGAAAGTCTTTTAACTATATCATCGTGGATAACGGGCGGAACAAACTCTGTTATATCGCCGCCCATACTTGCTACCTGCCTCACCATACTTGAACTCAGGTACATATTACGAGCGCTCGTGGTGAGAAATAAGGTTTCAACATCGGGGTTAAGCTGTTTATTGGTAAGCGCCATCTGGAACTCATACTCAAAGTCAGACATAGCGCGTAAACCCTTGATAATCGCGCAGGCATTTTTCATCCTCGTGTAATCGGCAAGCAAGCCGTCATACAAATCAACCTCAACGTTAGGCAGGTTGCCTACACACTTAAGTATCATATCACGGCGTTCATCTTTTGTAAAGACGCACTTTTTGCTTGCATTGGTCATAACAACCACGATTATTTTATCAAACATTGCGGCGGCACGCGTGATTATATCGGTGTGACCGCAGGTTATCGGGTCGAAGCTTCCGGGGCATATAGCCGTTCTGGTATTCACTGTGCATTTGCTCCTTTTTGAAAAACGGTAACGGTTATTTTGCCGTACTTCAGGTTTTTAATAGCTGTAATTCCGCCTGCGGTTTCAGGTAAAACCACATCATCGGGATGCTCGCAGATAATTTTACCGTAGTCGCTCAAAACCTTTTCAGCGGCGTTAAGCGCATTTTCAAGCATACCGCTTTTATAGGGCGGGTCCATAAAGATAATATCGTATTTTTCGTTGCAACGCAAAAGGTAAGAGGCATAATCGCTCTTTACAACCCTTGAAACGTTTTCAAAGCCGCAGTTTTTTATATTTTGTCTTACAACACCGAGTGATACCTCAGAGGCATCGCAAAAAGTACAGCTTACCGCGCCGCGGCTCAAAGCCTCAATTGCGAGTTGACCGCAGCCTGCAAATAAATCAAGTATTCTTCTGCCCTCGATATCAAACTGTATTGAACTGAAAAGCCCCTCTTTAACCTTTTCGGAGGTGGGGCGCACAAGGTCGCTGCCCGGAACGGTGATAAGTCGCCTGCCGCGGGCACTTCCGGTTATAACACGCATCAGTTTAAGCTCCGGATAAATATAATAATAGTCACAACTATTTAGTATATTATCACACCAAAGTATACCTTTTGTCAACAATTTTTTTATTTTTTAGGTTATATATGAAAAAAATGCTTGATTTTTGTTTTGCACTGT
The DNA here is from genome assembly GCA_045641225.1 of Acutalibacteraceae bacterium. GTDB lineage: Bacteria > Bacillota > Clostridia > Oscillospirales > Acutalibacteraceae > UBA737. Next base: position 11,189 of record JAZUGP010000016.1, on the reverse strand, counting down.
GGTAATATATTTGAGCATTTGATTTCACCTTTTTCCCAAAGGTGGGTTTAATGCCGAAAAAATCGACATTGAAACGGGCGGTCCTCTGTGTTACGGCATGAACGCCTCAATTAAGTCAGGGAGGAAATTATCAATGGATGCAGTTAAGGAATTAACTCAGGACATGCTCAAAACGGATGTTCCCGAAATAGTAATCGGCAGCACCGTAAAGGTTCACGTAAGAATTAAAGAGGGCGAAAAGGAAAGAATACAGGTTTTTGAGGGCACCGTTATTGCCAAGAACAACAGCGGTATTTCCGAGACCTTCACGGTTCGCCGTATTTCCTACGGCGTTGGAGTTGAACGTGTTTTCCCCGTTCATTCGCCTATAGTTGCCAAGGTCGAAACCGTCAGAAAAGGTAAGGTTCGCAGAGCGAAGCTTTACTATTTGCGTGACAGAGTCGGCAAATCTGCTAAGGTTAAAGAACTTATCTAAGCGGAAAGTGGGGGACGAGGTTTTTGCCTTGTCCCTTTGTTTTTAAGAAAGCGGTGATAGAAATGCAGGATGAAACTGAAAATACCACAATACAGCCGTCTCAAAAAACGGCATCGGCAAAGTATGATCTTTTTGATTGGCTTGAGGTTATTGTTTCGGCTATTATTGCCGTAGTTATTCTTTTCACCTTCATTTTCAGGGTTGCCACTATTGAGGGTGATTCAATGCAAAACACCCTTTTTGACGGTGAAAAGGTTATTATTTCCAATTTGTTTTATGAGCCTGAAGTCGGAGATATTGTGGTAATATCACGCAACAAGGAAAACTCACTCGATTATTTTGAGAATGATTTTTTTCATTCGAATCTTCCAATAATCAAGCGCGTTATCGCAACCGAGGGGCAAACGGTCGATATTGATTTTGATGCCGGCAAGGTTTATGTTGACGGCAAGATGGTGGATGATTCCTATACTAAGGACGGCAGCACAAAGCTCCGTTATGATGATGGCATCAGTTTCCCACTTGTTGTAAACAAGGGCTGTATTTTCGTGTTGGGCGATAATAGAAACGACTCGCTTGACAGCCGCTCCTCACAGATAGGTCAAGTGGACATAAGGTATGTTCTCGGCAAGGCTATATTCAGAATATTACCTTTCAACAAAATCGGAGGATTATATTGATGAGCAATACGCAAAACATTCAATGGTTTCCCGGCCATATGGCGAAAACAAAGCGCCTTATCACCGAACAGCTGAAGCTTATTGATGCGGTTGCCGAAATAGTTGATGCAAGAGTACCCGTCAGCAGTCGTAATCCCGACCTGGCGGGTATTATTTCAGGTAAACCGCGCATTATACTGCTTAACAAATGCGATATGGCGGATAAACTTGCCACAGAAAAGTGGATAGAATATTACAGATCACAAGGCATTCCCGCGATAGCGGTGGACTGCAAGAGCGGTAAAGGATTAAATACCTTTAAAATCTCGGTAAAAACACTTCTTGCCGATAAACTTGCGGCATATAAAGAAAAGGGTATGGCAGGAAAACCGCTCAGGGTTATGGCGGTGGGAATACCCAATGTGGGCAAATCGTCATTTATAAACAAAATTGCCGGAGCAAACCGTGCAAAGGTGGAAAACCGCCCCGGCGTTACACGTGCAAATCAGTGGTTTTCGGTTGACAAGGAGCTTGAACTGCTCGATACCCCCGGAGTTTTATGGCCTAAGTTTGATGACCAAGCCGTTGGCGAACACCTTGCTTTTACGGGTGCTGTCAGCGACCGAATAGTGGATACCGAGCTGCTGGGTATGAGATTACTTGAAATCCTTGCCGAAAGCTATCCCGATTTGCTTACCGAAAGATACGGCGTGGACGATTTTTCACTTGATTCTTATGACCTGCTTTGCGAAATAGGTAAAAAGCGCGGTATGATGATGCGCGGCGGAGAGGTTAATACCGAACGCGCGTCAAATATGCTGCTTGAGGAATTCCGCAACTGCAAGATAGGAAGAATAACTCTCGAAAGGATTTGAAGCTGTGCCGGATTTTGAAATCGAAAAAGAAGCAATAAGCAACGGATATAACCTTATATGCGGTGTTGACGAGGCAGGCAGGGGCCCTCTTGCCGGTCCCGTTTGCGCGGCTGCGGTTATTCTGCCCTTAAACTGTGATATTGACGGGCTTAACGATTCAAAAAAGCTTACCGAGAAGAAAAGGGAAGAGCTTTATGATGTGATTAAGGCAAAAGCGGTTTCTTACGGTATTGCATTTGCCTTAGTTGAGGAAATCGAAAAATATAACATTTTGGGTGCAACCTTTTTAGCAATGAACCGCGCAATCGGTATGCTTAAAACAACCCCCGATTTTGCACTTATTGACGGAAATCAGATACCAAAAGGCATAACAATACCCTGTAAAACGGTAATAAAGGGTGACAGCCTTTCTTCAAGTATAGCGGCGGCTTCCGTTCTTGCAAAGGTTACAAGGGACCGCCTTATGTACGAATATGATGAAAAATATCCGCAATACGGATTCGCGGCGCATAAAGGCTACGGCACAAAGGCACACTATGAGGCTATAAGACAGTACGGTATATGTGAAATACACCGTTGCTCATTTTTGAAAAATGTACTCAAATAACAATACCGCCGCTTCCGCCCTCGGCAAAAAGGGTGAGGATATGGTGGCGCGTTATCTTAAGGATAACGGTTATATCATATTAAAGCAGAATTGGCGCGACCGTTTTGGCGAGATTGATATAATAGCCGAGAACGATGATAACATAGTTTTCGTTGAGGTTAAAACCCGAAGCGAAAACGCACTTGTCAGCGGTCTTGAAGCGGTAGACAGCGGCAAAATGCACCGAATTAAAAATGAAGCGATAAGCTTTACAAAGCGGCTTAATACCGACCTGCCTCCGAGAATAGATGTTGCCGAGGTAACCGTTAAAACAGATAATAACGGTAAGTCCGTTTATTCGCTTAACTATATAAAAAACGTATATTAGGTGATTTATGAACTTTTTTGATTTGCACTGTGATACCGCTTCGGAGTGCTTTAAACAATCCACCGATTTCGGCAATATGTCGCTTGCCGTTAATTTCGGCGCGGCGGAGTGCTTTGAAAAGTGGTATCAATGCTTTGCGGTTTTTATTGACGATACGCTTGATAAACCCTATGAGCATTACAAAGACGTGCTTAAACTTTACAGAGAGAATATAAAATCCGCACCCGACAACCTCACACCTGTGCTCACCGTTGAGGGTGGCGCGCTAATAAAAAAGGATATATCGCGTATGGATGAACTTAAATCTGACGGTGTTTCGGCGCTCACCCTAACCTGGAACTATCAAAATCCGATAGCGAGCGGTGCTCTTACCGAAGGCGGAGTTACCGATTTCGGAAAAGCGGTAATAAACCGTATGAACAAGCTTAATATCGCCTGCGATTTATCGCATTTAAACCACGAAAGCTTTTTGCAGGCGGTGTATCTTGCCAAAAGACCTTTAGCCACCCATTCCTGTTTAAATGAAGTTTGTAAGCATCCGCGCAACCTTAACCTTTCGGATGTTTCACTTATAGCCGAAAAGGACGGCATTTTCGGTATATGCCTTTATCCTGCTTTTTTAGGCGGTAACGTGCTTCAGAACTTTTACAGAAATGTTTACCTGCTTCTTGATAAAGGATTTGAAAACAATATTGCGATAGGCTCTGATTTTGACGGTGCGGATATGACGGGCGGAATAAAAAGCACATTGGAAATCCCGCTACTTTACAAGTATCTTTTAAACCGCGGAATATCGGAAGAACAACTTAAAAAGCTCTTTTTTGAAAACGCTTATAATTTCTTTTTATAAGGCTTTACAAAAAAGCCGAAATATTGTATAATGCCACATAAGGATGTGTTGGTTTTATGAATTACATAAGTACGAGGGACAAGTCGGTTAAAATAACCGCTTCCAAGGCAATTTTATCGGGCATATCCGCCGAGGGCGGACTTTTTGTACCCGATGAGTTTCCTCAACTTAATAGGGACGATATCAATAATCTTTGCAAGCTTGATTATATAGGCAGAGCAAAGTATGTTTTATCATATTTTTTGAATGATTTTACTGCGGCGGAAGTTACGGCATGCTTAAACGGTGCGTATAAGGGAAATTTTGATAACGATAACCCCGCGCCTATTGCCGTGCTTGGTGAAAACGAAACGGTACTCGAGCTGTGGCACGGCAGAACATGCGCCTTTAAAGACCTTGCTTTAAGTCTTTTGCCCTACCTGCTTACAACATCTGCAAAAAAATCGGGAGACGGTAAAAAAACGGTTATACTCGTTGCCACCTCGGGCGATACCGGTAAAGCGGCACTTGAGGGCTTTAAGGATGTTGAGGATACCGAAATAATCGTATTCTACCCGAGTGACGGCGTAAGCCCCATGCAGAAGCTTCAGATGGCATCGCAGAACGGTAAAAATGTCCATGTTTGCGCTATCAACGGCAATTTTGATGATGCCCAATCGGCGGTTAAAAAGATATTTACCGATATCGCAATCAAGGAACAGCTTTCAAACAACGGTATGCGTTTTTCCTCGGCAAACTCGATAAACTGGGGAAGACTTGCACCGCAGATAGTTTATTATGTATCGGTTTACTGCGATATGCTTAACAAGGGAGATAATCTCGCTAAGGGATTTAATATCGTGGTACCCAGGTGTAATTTCGGCAATATACTTGCGGCTTACTATGCAAAGAAAATGGGCGTGCCGGTAAACAAGCTTATCTGTGCTTCAAATGTGAACAATGTGCTTACCGATTTTATAAACACCGGTGTTTACGACCGCAACCGCAAGTTTTATACCACTGTTTCTCCGTCAATGGATATTCTTATTTCGAGCAATCTCGAGCGCCTTATTTTTGAACTTTCGGGACTTGACGATGAGTATGTAAAAAATATTCAGCAAAATCTTGCGGCCTATGGAAAATATACCGTAACAGAGCAAATAAAAAACAAAATCGGCGAGCTGTTTTATGCCGATTGCTGTGATGATGAGGAAACCTTAAATACCATCAATAAAACCTTCAAGGATTACGGCTATCTTTGCGATACCCACACTGCGGTGGCGGTGGGTGTTTACAATAAGTATGTTAAAGCTACCGGCGATACAAGACCTGCGGTTATCGCTTCAACCGCATCGCCTTATAAGTTTACACGCAGTGTGCTCACGGCGATAGGCGGAAATCCGGCTGATAACGAATTTGAAAATGTAAAGCTGCTTTCCGAAATCACTCACACCGAGATACCTGAGCCCATAAAGAATCTTGAAAACGCAAAGGTGCGCTTTAACGAGGTTTACGGTAAGGAAAATATTAAAGAAGCGGTATTTAAAAGCCTTGAAATATAAAGAAATATCCGGCTCAAAAACTGAGTCGGATATTCTTGTGAAACGATAATTACAGTCTTGATTTAAAGGTGTCACAACAGGTTTCGCTGCAACAGTCGGCGGTGCAGTTACCAACCGAGATTTTTCCTGCCGAGCAAATGTTGTTTTCCTTGTGGTAGATGCAGTTCTTAACCGAACAGCTTACGCAACTTTCTGTTTTACAGTCTGACATATTATCATTTCCTTTCCGGCGTTTGAGCCGTTATTATTATTAACAAACATAAAACGATTATACGGAGGTGAAAAATTGAATTTATTTGCAATTTCCGATTTGCATTTATCACTTAAAAGTGAAAAACCGATGGATATTTTTCGCGGTTGGGAAAATTATACCGAAAAAATTATATCAAACTGGAAAAAAACGGTAACCGATAACGATACCGTTGTTATCCCCGGCGATATATCGTGGGGCTCCACGCTTGAGGAGTCAAAGGCGGATTTTGAGCTTTTAAATTCACTTCCCGGCAAAAAAATAATTTTAAAGGGCAATCACGATTTTTGGTGGACAACCGTTAAAAAAATAAATGAGTTTTTCACCGAAAACGGTTTTGATACACTTTCGGTGCTTCACAACGATTATAAAAAGCTCGGCGAATATGCCGTTTGCGGCAGCCGCGGTTGGCTTTATGACGGTAGCGGCGAGCAGGATAAAAAGGTCATCGCCCGTGAATGCGGCAGACTTGATAAGTCCATATCCGATGCGTTGCGTGACGGTTTTAAACCGATAGTTTTTATGCATTATCCACCGGCATACGGTGAGTTTGTGTGTGAGGAGATTTTTTCGGTTTTAAAAGGCTACGGGATAACCGATGTTTACTACGGCCATATTCACGGCTCGGGATTTAATAAAAGCCTTAAAGAATATTCGGGAGTGGCTTTGCACCTTGTTTCCTGCGATTGTGTGGATTTTACACCGGTTTTTTTGGGTAAATACTGAAATAATCAAATTTTGTTAAATAATTGTAGCAATTTATTTCCATTTGTGGTATAATATTAAGCAATTTATGCGGAGGTAAAAAATATGAGCTTAAAAGAAACAAAAAAACTGGATACCAACAGGTATCAACTTGAAATCACCATTGACGGGGAGAGATTCCGTGAGGCAATAAAAGAGGCTTATCGCAAAAACGGTAAAAAAATCAATGTTCCCGGTTTCAGAAAGGGTAAAGCCCCCCTCCATATGGTAGAAACCTACTACGGTACCGAGGTCTTCTTTGAGGATGCCTTGAATCTTCTTTACAATGATGTTGTTGAGGAGGCCATAACCGAATCCGGACTCAAGGTTATTGACGATAAGATGGACTTTGACCTTGTTTCTATTTCCAAGGAGGACGGTGTGGACTTTAAGGTAAGTCTTACCACATATCCCGAGATAACCCTTAAGAGCTATAAGGGTCTTAAGGCTGAAAAGGTTGCCGTTAAGGTTGAGGCCGCTGAGGTTAACGCGGAGCTTGATGCAATGGCAAACAGAAATGCGCGTATGATATCGGTTGAGGACAGAGCTGCGGCTATGGGTGATACCGTTGTTATTGATTTTGAGGGTTTTGTTGACGGTAAGGCATTTGACGGCGGTAAGTCCGAGGGCCATACATTAGAGCTTGGCTCAGGTCAGTTCATTCCCGGATTTGAGGAGCAGATAGCAGGCAAGAATATCGGCGATGAGTTTGATATCACCGTTACATTCCCCGAGGAATACGGTGCAAAAGAGCTTGCCGGCAAGGAAGCGGTATTTAAAATCAAGCTTCACGAGATAAAGGTTCGCGAGCTTCCCGCGATTGACGATGAGTTTGCGAAGGATGTAAGCGAGTTTGACACCTTAAAGGAGCTTAAGGCCGATTTAAAGAAGAAGGCACTTGAACGCAAGAACAAAGCTGCCGATGAGCAGGTTGAAAACGACCTCGTTCAACAGATTGTGGACGGTATAAAGGGCGATATTCCCGAGGCTATGTACTTAAGCCGCCTTGAGCAGTCGGTTCAGGAGTTTGATTACCGCTTGCAGTCACAAGGTATGAATCTTGAAACCTATCTTAAATATACCAACAGCTCGATTGATGACTTTAAAAAGTCTTTCCGTCCGCAGGCGGAAGCGCAGGTTAAATACCGTTTGGCACTCGAAAAAATCGTTGAGCTTGAGAATATCAAGGCTGACGAAAAAGAGCTTGACGCCGAGTATAAAAAGCTTGCCGAAAGCTACGGTGTTGAGGTTGACAAGGTTAAAGCGGCTATCCCCGCAAGCGAGCTTGAAAAGGATATCGCCGTTGGTAAGGCTATAGATTTTGTTAAAGCAAATGCGGTTATAACCGAGGTTGAGAAGAAGACCGAGGCTAAAAAGCCCGCTGCTAAAAAAGAAACTGCGGCAAAGCAAACCACCGCAGCCAAAAAGCCTGCCGCTAAAAAGCCTGCCGCAAAGAAGTCCGAAAAATCGGATAAGTAATTGATTATAAACTTATTTATTTGTTCATAATGTTTCGTATAGGAGGAAATTATAATGGATATGAGTTTAGTACCTTACGTAATTGAACAAACAAGCAGAGGCGAGAGATCTTATGATATTTTTTCCCGCTTACTGAATGACCGTATTATAATGCTTAACGATCAGGTGGATAACGCAAGTGCCAGTGTTGTTATAGCACAGATGCTTTATCTTGAAGGTCAGAATCCCGATAAGGATATAAGCTTTTATATCAACAGCCCCGGCGGTTCGGTATCGGCGGGTATGGCGATATACGATACCATGCAGTATATAAAATGTGATGTAAGCACGATTTGTATGGGTATGGCGGCAAGTATGGGAGCATTTTTGCTTGCGGCGGGTACAAAGGGTAAAAGATTTGCTCTCCCCAACAGCGAAATAATGATTCATCAGCCGCTCGGCTCCGCTGAGGGACAGGCAACCGATATTCTTATCCACGCAAATCATATTAAGCATATTCGTACCACTATCAATAAGATTTTGGCGGACGAAACCGGTAAACCGCTTGAGATTATCGAGCAGGACACCGAGCGCGATAACTTTATGACCGCCGCCGAAGCCGCAGAATACGGTCTTATTGATAAGGTTATTGCCAAGAGGTAATTTATGCCGAAGGATACCAAAAATGATATTTGCTGCTCCTTCTGCGGAAAATCGCAGGACGAGGTAACAAGAATAATCGAAGGTCCCGGTGTTTATATTTGCGACGGTTGTATAAGCTTTTGCAATTCTCTTTTGTTTGACGATGAAAATCAGTCCAAAGCGAAAAAGAAATCTGAAAAAGAAATACCCGAGTATCTGCCCACACCAAAGGAAATCAAGGCAAGTCTTGATGAATACGTGATAGGGCAGGATGAGGCAAAGAAAACCCTTTCGGTAGCGGTTTACAACCACTATAAGCGTATCTATAAGGGCGCTCAAAGTGATGTTGAGCTTACAAAAAGCAATGTGCTTATGTTGGGACCCACCGGTGTGGGCAAAACATTGCTTGCACAAACCCTTGCAAGAACACTTAATGTGCCGATAGCCATTACCGATGCAACCACTCTCACCGAGGCAGGTTATGTGGGCGAGGATGTTGAAAATATCCTTTTAAGGCTTATTCAGGCAGCAGATTATGATATTGAAAAAGCTGAGCACGGCATTATATATGTTGACGAAATCGATAAGATTGCGAGAAAGTCGGAAAATGCCTCCATCACGCGTGACGTAAGCGGCGAGGGAGTTCAGCAGGCACTGCTTAAAATCCTTGAGGGTACCGTTTCAAATGTACCTCCGCAGGGCGGCAGAAAGCATCCTCAACAGGAGTTTATTCAGATAGATACCACCAATATCCTCTTTATCTGTGCCGGTGCTTTTGACGGCATTGAAAAGGTTATCGAGCGCAGAATGGGCGGAAGCAGTTTAGGCTTTGGCGCGGATGTTAAGTCACCCAAAAGTCTTGAAGCGCAGGCAATATGTGAAACCGTAACCCATCAGGACCTTGTTAAGTTCGGCCTTATTCCCGAGCTTGTGGGCAGACTGCCGGTTATAACAACACTTAAGTTTATGGATGAGGAAACCCTTATAAATATTATGACAGAGCCTAAAAACTCTATCGTAAAGCAGTATAAGGAGCTTTTTAAGATGGACGGTGTGGAGCTTGTTTTCACCGATGACGCGCTTAAAAAGATTGCCGAGCTTACCATCAAGCGCAAAACCGGTGCAAGGGGCTTGCGTTCCATTATTGAAGCAACGCTTCAGGATATAATGTTTGAAACGCCCTCAAACAAAAGCGTAAAACGGGTAACCGTTACCGCCGAAACGGTAGAGGGCAAACAACCGATATTAGAGTGATTTTTAAGGCGAGGAGTTTTCTCCTCGCCGAAATTGCTGTTTTGGGAAATAAACACAAGGGATATTCATTTTGTATGCAAAATTGTATATTATGTAAAAATCTTGTCAAATGCTTGACAAATAAGATTTATGAAGGTATAATATTTGCATATTTATTCAAAAAAGGTGCATATTATGGATAAGAAAAGCATTAAAAAAGTAGTTCTTGCATATTCGGGCGGTCTTGATACATCAATTATCATTCCATGGCTTAAAGAGAATTACAATAACTGCGAGGTTATTGCGGTTTCGGGTAACGTAGGTCAGGCGGATGAGCTTGAGGGACTTGAAGAGAAAGCGCTTAAAACCGGCGCTTCAAAGCTTTATGTTCTTGATCTTACCGATGAGTATGTTGACGATTACATAATCCCCACTATGAAAGCCGGAGCAGTATATGAGGAATACCTTTTAGGCACTTCGCATGCGCGTCCCTGTATTGCAAAGGGACTTGTTGAGATTGCCTTAAAGGAGGGCGCCGATGCGATATGTCATGGTTGTACCGGAAAGGGTAACGATCAGGTGCGTTTTGAGCTTGCTGTAAAGCATTTTGCTCCCAATATGCCTATTATTGCACCGTGGAGAGAGTGGGATATCAAGTCGCGCGATGAGGAAATAGATTATGCCGAGGCACATAATATTCCGCTTAAAATAAACCGCGAAACAAACTATTCAAAGGATAAAAACCTTTGGCATCTTTCCCATGAGGGACTTGACCTCGAGGATACCGGAAACGAGCCGCAGTATGAGAAAAAGGGCTTTCTTGAAATGGGCGTTTCTCCTATAGATGCACCCGATGTCCCCACCTACATAACACTTGACTTTGAACAGGGCAAACCCGTTGCTTTAAACGGCGAGAAGCTGTCTGCAAAAAATATAATATTAAAGCTTAACGAGCTTGGCGGCAAGAACGGTATCGGCATTATTGATATCGTTGAAAACCGTCTTGTCGGAATGAAATGCCGCGGTATTTATGAAACTCCCGGAGGCACGATACTATACAAAGCTCATGAAACGCTCGAAAGCATTTGTCTTGATAAGGCAACAATGCACGAAAAACAGCGCCTTTCGATAACCTTTGCAGAGCTTGTTTACAACGGTCAGTGGTTTACACCGCTGCGTGAGGCTTTATCGGCATTTGTTGACAAAACGCAGGAATGCGTTACCGGTAAGGTTAAACTCAAGCTTTATAAGGGCAACATCATCAAGGCGGGCGTATGGAGTGAATATTCGCTTTACAGCGAGGAAATAGCCACATTCGGCGAAAGTGACTATAATCAAAAGGATGCTGAGGGCTTTATAAATCTTTACGGTTTGCCGATAAAGGTTAAGGCTGTGGCAGACGGTAAAAAACACTAATAAATTAAGCCGCTTGAACAATTGAGCGGCTTAATTTTCACTTTGAAAGGATGCTTTTTATGGCAAAAATGT
>JAZUGP010000015.1:0-6227 GCA_045641225.1 Acutalibacteraceae bacterium | reverse complement strand
GGTCAGTTAATAAACGGTATAGTAGGTGATATATTAAACGCCAAATATATGGTTAGTTTAGGTCTGCTTCTTTCCGGCATTTGTGTTATAGCTTTACCTCTTTCAAATTCCTTTCCCTTTATTTTGACCGTATACGGTTTGAACGGCTTCTTTCTTTCGATGCTTTTTGCACCGCTTACAAAATGTATATCGGAAAACTGTGCTGCCCAATATGTATCAAAAGGTTGTCTTGCCTTGACATTTGCAACCTGCTTGGGCGCTCCTGCCGCAGGAATTGCCATTTTGTTTTTTAAATGGAAAAAACTTTTTATTCTTTCAGGTGTCTTTTCGATTATAATAGGATTGTGCTTTTACATTTTTTATGTTTTTTTTGAAAATAAAAAAATAATTAAAACTACCCTTACTTATAAGGCTGATAAGCCTAAAAAAGATATTAAATTACTTTTTAAAAATTCGATAATTAAATTTTCTTTGATTGCAATGTTAACGGGAGTTGTAAGAACCTCGGTTTTGTTTTGGATTCCCACATACCTATCACAGTTTTTGAGATTTTCCGATAGTACTTCTTCAAAAATTTATTCTGTGATAACCTTTGCAATTTCCATTTCTTCATATATAAGCATTTTGTTTTTCTACGATATTTGTTTTAAGAAAAAAACAAATGCAATGCTGATTACTATGTTTTCGTTAAGTTCGGTATGCTTTGTCGCAATGATTTTTGCCGGAAACAGAGTGATAAACATAATTCTTTTTACTGTTGCTATTATATCGTCTTATGCTTGTAACAGCATAATTTGGAATATTTACTGTCCCGGTTTAAAGGATACTGGTCTTGTTTCCACGGCTTCGGGGTATCTTGATTTTGTAAGTTATATGGCTGCCGCCATAGCAAACCGTTGTTTTGCAAATTCGGTTACTGATTTTGGTTGGAAGACGGTTATTCTGATTTGGGCATCCTTTATGATAATCGGAGTTTTTGTTTCGTTGCCATATAAAAATTTAAAATTTATTTTGCGAAAGGATGATGATTAAATGAAAATTACCCAATACGGCTTAAAAAAGTCTATGGGCTCGATTACGGCAAATCTGTTCAGATACTTGTTTTTCTTATCTTTCAGTTTTGTTTTGTTGTATCCTTTTATATACATCATCGTTAATTCGGTTAAAAGCTACGCTGATACATATGACCCTACGGTTACATGGCTTCCGAAACATTTTTATCTTGGTAACCTTCGTGATGCATTTAAGGTTTTTGACATAGGTAAAACTATGGCGAACACTCTGTTTTATGAAATAGGTGCTTCACTTGTTCAGTTTGCATCATGCGCTGTTGCCGCTTACGGTCTTGCAAGATATAAATTTAAGGGTAAAAGCCTTTTGATTGTAATGATGATTTTGACAATATTGGTTCCTTCCATGATGACTATCACTCCAAGTTATGTCAATTACAGTCATATGGATTTTTTAGGGATTATGGGTTTTGCAAATAAACTTTTCGGGGTTGATTTAAGACCTAATCTCGTTGGTACGCCGTTTGTGTTTTATTTGCCCTCGCTGTTTGGAGTAGGGTTAAAGGGCGGACTGTTCATATATATATTTATGCAGTTTTTTAAGGGACTTCCAAAGGAGCTGGAGGAAGCGGCATGGATTGACGGTGCAGGACCTTGGAAAACATTTTTACGCATAGTAATACCGTCTTCCGGTTCGGCATCAATTACGGTTTTACTGTTTTCGGTTGTATGGCATTGGAACGATTATTATTTAGCTCAAATGTATATGGCGGATAATCCTACATTTAGTGTTGCGCTCAATAATTATAATACCAATACTATTTCAACGGCACTGGGTTTGGATATGGTTACCGGAAAAATGATGGATGTACCAATATTGCTTTCCGGATGTCTGATTTTTGTGATACCGCTCATTGTTTTTTATGTATTCATACAAAGAAAGTTTATCGCAAGCATTGCAAACAGCGGTATTGTAGGATAATAAATAATTTTTTAAAGGGAGATATAATTATGGAAAAACTTCGCAGATTTTTATCATTGGCATTGGCGTTGGCAATTCTTGTTTGTGCCGCAGGATGTGGCTCGTCAGGAGAAAAGACATCAAGCCCTTCTCAAGGTGCAGATGATGATTTTTTCACCGATTCGGAGGATGTTATCGGCGGTGAAGAAAGTAATGTTGATGGCAACACATCAAAAACCGAGTCGAAAGGTTCCGGTACGAATTCTACGGTGCCGAAAGAAAACAAAACCGGCGGTAAGAGTTGGAATCAGGTCTTGGCAGGTATGCCCAAATCATTGCGTGGTACTACCGTTACTGTATACAACTGGAATAATTCAAACGAATATACAGGTGCTAATACTGTTATAAAGAAGTTTGAGCAGGCAACCGGTATAAAGGTGGTTTGGAAAACACAAACCTATGAAACATATCTTTCTAAACTTGCAAGTTTGGTAGCAGCAGGCAATTCTCCCGATGCAGTTCGTCTTAATACTCCGCAATCAACCGGTCTTATTTCTATGCAACCTGTTGATGTTACTAAATATGATTTCAGCGATGAGGCATGGGACAGCACACTTATGAAATCGTATACGATTAACGGCAAGGCATATGGTTTGAGCCTTGCCAATACGCATATCGGTTCCGTTGATTTTATGATGTATAATAAATCACTTATTTCAAAGTATGACCTTGAAGACCCATATCAGCTTTGGAAGAAGAATCCGGAAAAATGGACATGGAAAAAATTCCTCAAAATGTGTCAGGATTATAAATCGGCTTCCGGTGCTGAATTTGCCTGTGGCGGCGGAACTGGCTGGCAGCGTTACACGCAGTTGTTTGGTGTTCCGGGACCTATTGCATTTGACGGTAAAAAGTATACAAGTCAGATATCAGATGCCACGTTTATAAAGGTTTCGCAGGAAATTGCAGATTTGTATAATACATCGCATTTGTTCAAAAACTGGGCTTCGGATGACTTTAATAACGGTGATTGTCTGTTTTGGGCAGGAAGTGCGGTTTATGCCCGTATGAAAAATTCCTATTTTGCTTCACTTAAATCTGCCGGTACGCTTAATGTAGTTCCTTTCCCGTCTATTGACGGGCAAAGCACATATTATATTCCGCGCGGTGAGTACGAAGCATACGGAATAGCAAAGGGTGCTAAAAACGCCGCCGCTGTGCCGTATTTCTTAAGATATTTCCTTGATGCCTCAAATTATGACCTTTCTGCATTCTTCTGCAGTTCTCAGGCACTCGATGTATATAACTGGTGTATGAAACAAAAGAATGCTATCTGGTCGGTTGGTTATTCTGAGTCTGCTCAATTCTATCCGGGAGAAGAAGATGGATTCGAAAAATATAAAGACATAACCGGTGCGCAGGTAGAAAGCTTTATGAAAAGTAATGCTGTTTTGATTGATGCTCGTGTAAAGCGGTTGAATCAGGCATTAAATCAAATGAAATAATTTCGTGGGAGCGATAATTGAAATGGTTAATCGAAAAACTGTCAGATGTATTTTGTCGGTCTTATTGATTTGCTTTATGGTTGTCTTATCCGCATGCACCGATGGGGGAAACTCCTCTACCGGAGAACCGACAAAAAAGCCGACAACATCTTCTTCACCGTCTGAACCTTCGTCTTCGGATAACACCACCACCGATACACCGTCAGGCGACTCTGAAAAAACTGAAGAGCCTACATTCTTTGATAAACTTCTCGGTATATTTTCGTTTACCCAAAAGAGCAATCAGGTCAGGGCAGATGCAGATGAAATAAGAACCGCAACGAAAAGTGCTAATTTGTATAATCCGTTAAAGGGTTATGCAGAAAAGGAAGCAGATAAACTTCGTAATCAAATTTTAAGTACCGGCAATACCGAAAAGTATTACAAAATCAAAGGAAAAAAGTATTACATTTCTGCATCCGGCAATGATGATAATGACGGTACATCACCGTCAAAAGCCTTGCGCTCAATTGACGGATTGGATAATATCGACCTTATGCCAGGGGATGCGGTTCTCTTTGAGCGTGGCTCAATTTTCAGAATCTCAAGACCAATCTCGACAGAAAGCGGTGTTACATACGGTTCATACGGTTCAGGCGACAAGCCGATAATTTACGGTTCCGTAAAGAACTATGCGAATAAAGGGGTTTGGCAACCGTCTAACAAGAAAAATGTTTGGAAAACCGATTTTGCATACGAGAGAATTTCAAGTGTATATTTTAATCACGGCGAAGGAATCGGATATATGCAACTTGCCGGAGTAAACGAGCTTGATAAAAATACCGAGTTTTATTTTGATAAAGAAGGCGGTATGTTATATCTCTATTGTGATAAAGGGAATCCCTCAAACGCATATAAGGATATTGAAATTTCATCCGAAGTATCGGTATTTAATATTCCAAGTCGTGTCTCAGATATTGTAATTGATAATTTTTGTATTAAATATGCTAATTTCGGTGTAAACGGTATGTATAGAAACAACAATGTTTTTGTAACAAATTGCGAAATGGGCTATTTAGGCGGCGAAATGAGGAACGATGTAAGACAGGGAAATTCGGTGGGTGCTTGGAACGGCAGTACCGGATTTGTAGTTGAAAACAACTGGATATATCAAACATTTGATACTGCTATAAGTCCGCAAGGTTTTGACGGTTTTGATTATATCAATATGTCTTTCCGTAATAACCTTTTAGAGTACAATTCGGTTGACTTTGAGTGGTTTGACGGAGATGGCACTAATTATATAAACTTTGATTGCAGTAACAATATTATGCGATTTACAAGCCTTGGTTGGGGTACCCGTATGGACGATGCGGGCTTGCGCGGAATTGAGGGATGTATAAGAGCAAATACACTTGGTGAAATATCCTTTAAAAACTTTACTATCAAAAATAACATTATCGACTGTCCCGGCCGTCAGGTGATAAATTGGCAGATAACTCCTCAGCAGATTAAATCACTTGATATTTCCGGCAATGTTTTGTATGTGAAAAAATCATACAGAGATGCTATGTATACAGATAACCCGCCTATTTTACTGAACTGGCATTTGACAGGTACTGTCGACAATAAACTTAAAGTTTCAAACCAAAAGGAACTTAATGAAGCGTGGAAACTTTTTGATTCATCACCTACTGCAAAAGCATATTGGTATGATTAAAGAGAGGAAATCATTATGGAAAGCCATGAAATTCATTGTTCACAGTTAAGAAAAAAATATGTCGGATATGCGGAAAAGGAAACGGAAAAACTGCGTAATTCTATACTTAATACCACCAATACGGATAAATATTATGAGATAACCGGCAAAACTTATTATATTTCTGCTGTCGGTAATGACTCAAATAGCGGAACAACTCCGTCAGAGCCGTTTAAAACTCCGGAAATAGTTAATGATATGGCACTGATGCCGGGTGATGCCGTACTGTTTGAAAGAGGATATGAATACCGTCTTAAATACGAAATAGTCGCACAGGAAGGCGTTACATACGGTTCTTACGGAATCGGATGTAAACCGAAACTGTACGGTTCACCGAAAAATTATGCAGAAAATACAGTTTGGAAACGCTTTGTTGAGTTTGAAAATGTATGGTATACGGTGTGCCCTTATAAAAAAGTATATAACATTGTTTTTGACTTTGGAAAAGAAAACGGTATATATAAAGATAAGCGTGCGGTTGATTGGTGTCAAAACCGGCAGTTTTATCATATAGACGGTGAAGGCATTCTACTTCTTTATTGTGACAAGGGGAATCCGGCAGATGTCTATGAAAGTATAGAGATTTCTACTGACAATTATATTATTGGTATACCTACGGATGTTTCCGATGTTACCATAGATAATCTTTGTATGAAATATGCGGCAATCGGTGCGGTAAATGCTTGTGCAAGAAATAATAATATAAATGTAACAAACTGTGAAATTGGGTTTATTGGCGGAAAGTTTCTTCAAAGTCTAAAGGTAAGAATGGGTAATGCTGTCGGAAGCTGGGCAGCAAACAACGGCTTTCATGTCAACCATAATTGGATTTATCAAACATGGGATACAGCAATAAGTCCACAAGGATTTTACGGCGGAGAATATGTCGATATTTCGTTTTGCGATAATCTGCTGGAATTTAACAATGCGGATTTTGAGTGGTTTGATAAAAACAATGCATTATTCAAGAATTTCCATTGTGACCGTAACATTATGAGATTTACATGTCTTGG
>JAZUGP010000014.1:0-21428 GCA_045641225.1 Acutalibacteraceae bacterium | reverse complement strand
TTAAATCGGCAACACCCTTCTGGCGCATTGTTACTGTGTAATTACTGCCGGATACAACAGCCTTGTTATCCGCACCGGCAACCCAGAAGGTAACCGCATTGCTATCCGCGACAGATGTGATTTTGAACATCTTTTCGGGATCGGCGGCAAACAGTGTTAAACCGCCCAAGATAGCAAACGAAGGTACAATCAAAGCAAGGCATATAAAAATTGCCAAGGATTGCTTTAAAAGTTTCTTTCCTTTCATTCATTTCATTCCTTTTCTCATAAATTATATATTAATCGGCTGGCGGGCTTTTGTTTCGCCCTGCCCGCCACACCGTATTTGCAAAAGGGAATGCTGAGGATAATTATTTCAATACAGCATTAAGCTTTTCGTTGGCTTTCTGTGCCGCAAGGTCAATAATGTTGGATCTTGCCATCAACAAGTTCTCAACCTCTTCGGGGGTCTTCTGACCGGTAACCTCGGTCCATGAGCCTGCCGATGCAGAGGACCAAGGATAGCCCGCAAGCTCAAGCGGCTTGGTCATATATTCACAGCACATCGGGTTTGACTTTAAGCTCTTTCTGTAGTCATTCATAAAGAACTTTTCCATATTCTTGTTAAGGAATATGCTTGCGCCGGTTTCGGCAAAGTTATCATAATCAAGGAAGAAGCGGAGGAAATAATAAGCACCCTCGATGTTCTTTGCCTTTTTGCCGATGCCGTAACCGCGCTGACAGTTGTTCAGGTAGTTGGAGGCTCTGCCGTTCATGGTCTTCGGCATATTTACAACGCCGAGCTGTGAGGGACTCATGCCCTTGAACCAGCCGTTATACTTCATGCCGAAGTTGTTGGTAACCGCCATCGCCATAGTGCCCGACGCAAAACGGGTGAGTGACTCGTTTGCTATAATGTGCTCTGTGCGGAGCTTCGCGATAAGCTTAAGCGAATAAAGAATATCCGATTTATACGAAGCGTTGTTAAGACCGTTTGAATAGGTGCTTGTTTTTGAATCATAGGGAACAAGCTGTGCGCCGGTGGTAGACCATATGATGTGCGGAAGAATCGTGCCGCCGTCATATCCCGCCTGCTTGCAGTCTCTGAGCGCCTTTTCAACGTTTTCCCATGTCCATGTGCCCTCATCAACATAATTTTGAGGACTCTTTATGTTGTTGTTTGCGAATATGTCCTTATTATAGAACATAAACGTACCGCCCTGCGCGATGGGGGAATTATATGAGTTTACAAAGAAGTTCTTGCCCTTTGCCGAAAGGCTTTCGGTTACGCGGGGATCCCAGAAGCCATCGTTAATATCAAAAATAGCAGGAAGCTCCTGAACAGCTTCGAGTGCCGACGGGAACGTAACGTTGCATATAACAACATCGGGACCCGAGCCGGCAGCATTTTGTTCAACTATCTTTTGAATATACTTCGTTTCCTCATAGGTTACCCATTTAATCTGAATCTTTGATTTCTTTGCGAAATAGTCGGCAACCTTCTTGTACTGAACAGCGTTTTCATCGCCCCAAGCCGCTACTGTTACAACAGTGCCCTTGAGCTTTGCGGGAATGCTGTCAAGAAGCTTGTTACCCGTGGCCTTTGAGCCGCTGGTAGCAGTGCTTGTGCTGCCGCCCTTTGAGGTGCCGCCGCCCTTTGAGGTGCTGCCGCCCTCTTCGCCACCCTCTTCGCCCTCTTCGCCTTCGGCGTCAAGGTCTTCAAGGGTTTCATAGTCATCATCATACTCGGGGTCTGACGATGTTTCTTTCTTGCCGCACGCGCAGGCAAAAAGGAACATCGAAAGCACAAGTAAAAGTGACAATGCTCTTAAAAGTTTTGTTTTCATGGTATGTACCTCCTATAGAATATGAGACAATTTCTCGATGATATTTTACAACAAAACTTGTTTTGTGAATAGTGCTAAAAAACGCGCAAAAATCCGCACGTTTTTTAGCAATCGGTCCCAAATGCCACTAAAAATGTAAAATACATCTAAAAAAAAGACATCTATATGGCAAATCTTGAAAAAACAGACAGCAAGAACAAAACAAATCGCTTGTTTTTGTGCATTTTGTCATTTTTTTGATATAAATAACCTTTTTTTGTTTAAAAAAGCAGGTGCTTAAAAGCTTTAAGCACCTGCTTTTCGCATATAATGTATTTTAAGTTTTTTTGTGCAATATATGTTGTGGATCAGAGATCAGACCGCAGGGCGCGCACTGCACGCCCCTGTCGACGATATAAAAAAAGCGGGACGATGTGGGCATCGTCCCCTACGGCGGGCGCCCGCTGTGTTGCCCCTGCCGACGATATAAAAAACGGGACGATGTGGGCATCGCCCCCTACGGCGGGCGCACACTGCACGCCCCTGTCGACGATATAAAAAAAGCGGGACGATGTGGGCATCGTCCCCTACATTCATTTTGCTTCTTCGCCGCCGATAAACACATTCTTTACGGCAAGGTCTTTGGTGAACACCACAATGTCGGCATCCTTGCCGGCGTCAAGCGTACCTTTTCGGTTAAGCACGCCCGAAAGTCTTGCGGGCGTTTCGCAGACCGAGGTCACAACATCGGTAACGGGTATACCGTAACCGAGCGCCGTTCTGAAAACGCGGTCCATAGTGGCAATACTGCCGGCATAGCTTGATTTATCGGGGAGTTGGGCAACATCGTAATCAATTATTACCGGCGTGCCGTCCTCAAGCGGACCTAAAACGGAGGTTTTCACATCCGTGCCCGCCGCCCGCATGGCATCGGTAACAAGGGCTATGTTCTTTGCGCCCTTTATCTTAAAGGCAAGCAGCATGGTCTCTTTCGGAATATGTCTGCCGTCACCTATAAGCTCAACCGTTATGCCGTCCTCAAGATAAGCCGCCTCGATTATGCCGCCGTGAACGGTTTGACCCTCTTTATGCTCGGTGGTGGTGCTGCAGTACATGTGGGTGATGTGATTAAAGCCCTTTTTATACATTTTAAGCACCGTTTCGGCATTCGCCGCCGAATGACCTACCGATGCAAGCACATTCTTTTCTTTTAAGTAATCGGCAAACCACTCCATATTGGGAAGCTCTACCGCGGCGTCCCATCTGATTATCTTACCCTCGGCGCAGTCCCAAATCTCATCGCACTCTTTTTTTGTGGGGATTCTCTGCTCACCCACTATCTTTTGCGCGCCCTTTGAGGCAGAGGCAAAATACGGGCCCTCTAAGTGAAGCCCTAAAATATTACTGCCCGTATGCCCGCTTTTCATATAGTCCGCCACACCCGACATACCCTTGAAAAGTATCTCGTTTTTGCAGGTAAGGGTGGTGGCAACAAGCGAGGTTGTGCCGTGTGCCGCGTGGGTTTTAAGCACCGTTTCTATCGACTCGCGGTCGCCGTCAAGAAAATCGGCTCCGCCGCCGCCGTGAACGTGAAGGTCTATCATTCCGGGGATAACATAGCCGCCCTCGGCATCAATAACACGGGCGCTTTCGGGGATTTCGTTTTTGTTTACAATCCCCTTTATCTCCCCGTCAAAAAGCAGAGCGAGATTTTCATAAACCTTACCGCCGCTCACGATTGTTCCGTTTATTATGGCATTTAACATAATTTTACCCAGCTTCTTGAAAAAATTACGGCGGCAGGTCAGTCTTTGCCGTGCCGCCGCCTTAACAGATTTTATTTTTCGGCAAGGGCGTTAAGCTCTTTTCTGAACTTGATAAGCTTATCGGAGCTTTGCGCAACACTCATAAAGTTTATATCGCCGAAATGCTTTTTAAGCAGCTTTTCCGCCGCGCCGCCGCTCTTTTTATCGAGCGCCTCAAGTGCACGGAAATCGTTAAGTCCCTCATAAAACACCTTTTGACGCATCGACTGAAGCGCCGTGCCGTCATGCGCGGGATAAACGCAGTAGGATGTACCCGCACTGCCGATATGTCCGCAGGTTTCACAGAAAGGATTAAACAGACGCGAGCTTAAAATATCGTAGTAGTAGTTATATCCCCAGTGCAAAAAGCCCTTTGCACCGTAGTGGTATATAATGTAACCCGTTGAACGGTTTTCGCAGGGCTCGCATGCGTGAAAACGGTTACTGCCCTTCTGCAGTCCCGTGTAATACGCCCAATAGTCACTGCACTTGCCGTAATAGCTGTCAAGCTTATCGGTTATTACTATCGGGGTGCGGACAAGTCCCTTTTCGTAGAACGAATAGTCCGAAAGCGCATCACCTGCATCATACTCGCGGATAAGGTCTTTTACCTGATTTACTGCATCGCTGTAGCTTTCGATAACGTTTTCACCCGGCTCGTCCGAAACATGGAAAAGTATTTTCTTTTCGATTTTCTCGGCGGTTAAAAACTTTTTAAGCTCGGCGAAATACGCCTTTAAAAATCTGCCGTATTCCTTTGAAGAGCTCTTGGTTTCCCAACCGAATATGCGCTTGGGTTTTCCGTTTTCTTCGGCATAAACCGCGGGGGTGTTCTTTGCGCCCCACTGGGTGAACAGGTGGGAATGCTCAAAGTATTTTATTCCGCATTTCTTACATATATCGACATACCGCTTCATAAGTGAAAAATCAAAGCCGTACTCTTTTCCGCTTTTTGTTACCTTTACAAGCTGAACGTTTTTACGGTAAGAGCCTATCTTTGTATCAAGCGCGGGGGTAAACGCCGGAAGCAAAATCATATTCATTCCGTTCTTTACGGCGGTGGACACAAAGCTCTCGAAGATTTCGAAAAATCTTTCCGAATACGGCTCAACGCGATAATAATCGGCAAGGCAGTCGCAGTGGAACCAGTTGGTATATTTAAGCCTTTGCGGCGGCAATACCGCGTTTGCAAGGTTTACGCTTACATTTTTTACCGCAACGGGTTTTTTTGAATAATCGCCCTCATAAAGGCTTACCGTTACGGTATGCTCGCCGGCGGGCAGGGTTTTGCCCTTTTCGTTAACGGTCACCCAAAGGGTATACCATGAGTCGCCGCAGGCGAAAAACGGATACTGTTCAACCGGCTTTGATTTGTTTGAATGGGGATACAGGATATCGGGGTAAAGGTCTGATTTATGCGACCTTTCGGGCGTGTGGCCTCCAACATGCGCCACCGGAACATAACCCACATTGTAGCAGGAAACCGGCAGGTCGGATTCCACATCTATAAATATGCGCGAAACCTTTGTTTCGTTGTAGCGAAAAGCCACCTGAAAGGAAACGGGCTCATTTTTAAATCCCGAAACTCCTTTTATTCCCTTGGGCACCTCGTTCGGAAAAACACGCTCAAGAGAACTTACAACTACCGTCTTTAACATAATTTCTCCAAACCTTATTTATTATAAATCCTGATTTTCGGAATAACGTCACCGTAAATGGCATCGTTGCAGGCAAGAATCTTGCAGTCCTCATGATTTCTGAAGAGCGAGCAGGGAACTCGGCAGGTGATGTCACCGTGAAGAACCTTGCGGAGCATTGCCGCAAGCCAGTCACGCGGCATAAGTATACGAATGCGCTCGGATTGGAAAATCTCGTTGATGCCTACTGTTATGCAGAGCTTCGGAATGGCATCGAGGTTTGCGCCGCAGTTCATATACGCGTTGATGGTGCGGGTCTCTC
This sequence comes from Acutalibacteraceae bacterium, assembly GCA_045641225.1. Lineage (GTDB taxonomy): Bacteria > Bacillota > Clostridia > Oscillospirales > Acutalibacteraceae > UBA737. The sequence goes on along the minus strand of JAZUGP010000014.1, from coordinate 15,859 downwards.
TCGTTATCGGGAGAACGCGGGTCTTGCGCTGTAAAAACTCCTCGTTTGTGCATTCCTCGTCCGGCTCGGGCGGTTCGTTAAAGGCAAAGTGGCCGTTGATACCGATTCCGCCCCAGGTCATATCGGGCCTGCCGTACTTCTCGATAAGCCGGCTCATAACCTCGGGATGCTCGGGGTCGGGGAAATATCTGTTCTCGGGGAGAACATTGAGCTCATCGTCAATAAGATTGTAGAAAATGCGCTCCATACCGCCTCTGAACGAAAGCGGATCGTCCTTTGAAATATATTTGCCGTCCTCGCCTATGTACTCGTCCATATTCATAAACACGCAGTTCTTAAGCGAAATGCGATACTTGTTGATAAGGTAAACAAGCACACTGTAAGAGCCCAAGGGGCCGTAGGGTATTATCATCAGGGTGGTTTTGCCCTTTGCGTTGTTTTCCTTGATAACGTCAATCATTTCGAGCGCCATTTTCCAATAAATATCGTGCTCGCTTCCGCAGCGTTCAAGCTTGATGCTTGAGCCCTTGCCCAAATCCTCGGTCGGAATCCTCATAATGTCCATTTTAATTTCTCCTTTAAGGTTTTATTTGCGGCTGCTTTAAACAACCGTTGTTTGTTTTTTGAATTATGCAGGCCTTTAAAACTCAAATATTTCCTCGCCGTTCTCGGAATCCTGATAAAGCTTTACATAATCGATAACATAGTTTATCGGCATCTCGTCCTCATCGGTGAGCGCCGCGCCCTCGGGAATCCAGCTTCTGCCCGGAGAGAATACCTCGTTATTTATGAGAATATACTGAAAATCGTGGAAGCATTCCATGCCCGGCATACCCTCCGTGAACTCGCCGCTCTCATCTATCGGGAACTTGGCAAACGCCTCACCGTCAACATTAAACGCCACATAGTCCTTGTTCCATTCAAAGCCGTAGGTGTGGAACTCGTTGTTGAGGTTTTCAAGGTTTTTAAAGGCGTAGGCTCTGCACGCCGCACCCTCGCCGCCGGGGAGCATTGCGTGGTCTTTGCCGTTCCACTTGTGGAGATTTACCACAACATTGCGGTCTGAGGAGAACACCTCAAAAATATCTATTTCGGCGGCATACGGCGCCTTTTTAAGCTCCTGCTTGGAGCAAAGCCAAAAGGACGGCCACGCGCCGTGACGGAACGGAATCTTTGCGCGCATTTCAAGATAGCCGTACTTGAAAGCCATTGTGGCTCTTGTTGAGAGTGACTCGGCAACGCAGTAGCTTTTATCCTCCAGCTCGCTCTTATGCACCTGCAAAAGCAGGTTGCCGTTTTCCACGCGGACGTTCCGCTCGGTGTTATCGTACTCGAGATCGGGCGAATGCATTCCGTGAATAAAGCACCATTTTTTGGTATCAAGCTCACCTTTTGAAAAATCATCATACCATACAAGTTTTCTGTTGCCTACTGCCATAACCGTTCTCCTCGTTATTTTTTGAGCCGTTTTTTACCTTTGCAAAAACGACCGATTTTATGTTTATTATACTATATATTCATAATAAAGCAATAGAAAATTCGAGAATTATTTTTCCAAACCTTTAAAAAACGGACATCTCTTGTTTTTCCGAAATCCCACACATTCTTGCAGGGCTTGACATTTGCATAAAAACATATATTATTAGGTATATCACAGTATTATCATCGGAGGAAAAATATGATTTGTAACGGCGAATATTACTATGACCTTACAAAAAGGACAGGCCGTGATGTCGCACCCTCGGGCTACGGCCTTTTTGTGTTAAGCTGCGGATTTTCAAAACCGCTTACCCACGATGTGCTGACGATACACCCCATACGGCGGGACTATCAGTTGATATATGTTAAAGAGGGTTGTTTGCACTATAAGGATAAAAAAGGCGGCGACTCTGTGGTTTCGGCAGGCGGCTTTCTGCTCTATGAACCCGGTGCCGAACAGCACTACACCCTTTATCTTGCCGACAGCCCCGAAATATACTGGTGCCATTTTTCGGGCGACAGAGTGCCCGCGTACCTTAAACAGTACGGGCTTTTGAACCGTCAGGTGTTAAACCCCGGTCAAAGCTACGAATATGTTCAGATATTCACAAAGCTTAAAAAGGCTCTCCACAAAAAACAGCGCTTTTATATGGAACTTTGTTCGCTGTTTTTAAACGAGCTTTTCATCATTATTTCAAACAAGATGTTCACCGGTTCCGTTAATACTCCGCTGCCCGAAAGCCATCAGAATGTGCTGAGGTTTATAACCGATAACTACTACCGCCACCTGTCCGTTGACGACCTTGCGGACGTGGGACTTATGAGCACAAAAACCCTTGCGCGGCAGTTTTTAAAATATCAAAACACCACACCGCTTAAGTTCTTAAACGATTTCCGCATCGAAAGGGCGAAAGAGCTGCTTGTTAACACACGGCTTAAGATAACCGAAATTTCCGCCGCGGTGGGATTTCAGGACGAGTTTTATTTTTCCTCGGTTTTCAGAAAAGCCACCGGCGTTTCGCCTGTTGAATACCGCAAATCGTTTTGGGATAAATAGACTAAAAATATGGACAAACCGCCTGCTGTGTGCTAAAATATTTTTAAGTCTTTAAGCCCCACATATATGCAAAGGAGATCATTCTATGAAAGATTTACAAAAAAACATTGTTCCCGCAACAAACCAAAACACCGAAAGCTTTTATATCCACAAGGAGGGAAGCGGCGTTAGGGTAATGTTTGTCGGCAACTCAATAACAAAGCACGCCCCCAAGCCCGAAATGGGTTGGACAAACGACTGCGGTATGGCGGCATCCTCGATTGACAAGGACTATGTTCATATACTGGAAAAAAGAATATCGGAGGTTGACCCCGATGCCGCATTCAGCCTGCTGCAGGTTGCGGATTACGAATGGAACTTTTTTAAAAAAGACGCGCAAACAGAATATGCCGAGCCTGCAAAGTTTAAACCGGATATTGTGATAATGTTTTTCGGTGCAAACGTTGATAAGGATTATGACACGGCGGAAAATCCCCCAAAAACCTTCGGCAAGGCGTTTGAAGATTTGCGGAACACATTAAACAGCGGCAAAACAAGGTTTATTATTTCGGACGGTTTTTATATCCGCCCCGTGCTGGATGCCGAAAAGAAAAAGGTTGCGGAGAAATACGGCGACTGCTACGCAAATCTTGAGGATATCCGTTCCCGTGAAGATACACACGGAATGTTCAATCACCCGAGCGATCTCGGTATGGCGATGATTGCGGATCGTTTCTGGGAATGTATCGAAAAATGTTTTTAGGTGATAAGGCGGCAAAATCATGAAGTATCTCGGTAACACTTTAATTTTAGGCGACAGTTATTCCACGTTTGAAGGGTACATTCCCAAAGGCTATGCGGTGTATTATACAGGTGAGGTCCGCGAAGATCACGCTTTTGTAAGCAGTGTGGAAAAAACCTGGTGGAAAATGCTCATGAACGAAACCGATTCAAAGCTTATTCTTAACAACAGCTGGTCGGGTTCCACGGTTTGCTATTCGCATTACTGCGGCATTTGTCCCGAGCAGTCATTTGTTGAAAGGGCAAAAAAGCATCTGGTAAACGGTTACTGTGATTCCCAAAAAATAGACACCGTTCTGGTATTCGGCGGAACTAACGACAGCTGGGTAAAAGCACCGCTGGGCGAGCCGAAATATGCGGATTGGACCGAAAAGGATTTTGAATCGTTTTTCCCCGCGTTTTGCTTTTTGCTCACATATCTTAAAAACTCCTCCGATGATATCCGCATAATCAACATAACAAACACACAGATAAAGGCGGAAAATAAAAACGGCATTATTCAAATATGTGAAAAGCTCGGTATTGAAAATATTGTCTTGGAGGACATTGAAATAGAGGCGGGCCACCCCACCGAGCGCGGTATGGAGCAGATTAAAAATCAAGTGCTTGAAAAAATATAGAGCCGTAATGTTATGAAAAAAAGCAAGCTGATAAATCTATCAGCTTGCTTTTGTTTTTTTGTGGGTTTACAAAGCATAAGAGCCTTGCGGCTTTTAAGCCGTAAGATAATAGCGCACAAGCGACTGCAAAAGCAGGTCGCGGTCTATTTTTCTTATAAGGTTACGGGCATTGTTGTGGGTGGTGATATAAGTAGGATCCTCTGAAAGGATATATCCCACAATCTGATTTATCGGATTGTACCCTTTTTCTTTAAGCGCATCGTAAACCTCGGTCAAAATCCTTCTTATTTCCTGCTCGGTCTGGTCGCCGAGGGAAAAGGTCATAGTCTTATCATTCACAGCAAACACCTCTTTTTTATTTTATACTGTTTTTTTAAAAAGTTCAAGCCTTATTTTCTGAGCTCGGCGCCTATGTTTTCAAGCTTTCTTATGATATTCGCGGTGGCGGACTCTATTTGCTCGTTTGTGAGCGTGGCATCAGCCGAGCGCAGCCACACACTGTAGGCAACACTCTTTTTGCCGTCCGGTATCTGCGCGCCCGAATAAACATCGAACAGCTCGGTTCTTTCAAGCAGTCTGCCTGCTCCGCTTACTATCGCCTTTTCAATTTCGCCGACCGGCAGGTCAATATCGCAGAGCATCGCAAAATCGCGTTCTACCGCGGGGAACTTCGGAAGCGGCTTATAGGTGGTTTTGCGCTTGTTTATGCCGTAAAGCACGCTAAGGTCCACCTCGGCAACATAAACGCGCCCCTCTATGCCGTACTTTGCGGCGACTGTCGGGTGTACCTCACCGAGCACCGCGGCAGGTGTGTTGTTTGCAATGCACACCGCCTGTCTTCCCGGATGGAGATACGGCTCGGCTGAGCGCTCATAACGGGTGTGCGCGCCGAAAAGCCGCATTACCTCCTCTATTATGCCCTTTAAGGTGAAGAAATCCTCTTTTTCGCCGTAAACACCTACCGACATGGTGGGTATTTCGTCAGGCTGTTCGGTAATCGGCAGGGCTTTCGGTATAAAGCGCTTGCTTATCTCGTAAAACCTGCCGCTCTCGTTTTTGCGGTTTATATTGGTGGCAAGCACCGTGAGCATACTTGTTGTAAGCTGGGTGCGGAGTGTTGAATACTCATCTCCGAGCGGATTTATAAGCTTTATTGTGTTGCGGCGGCTGTCATCATCTGAAAGTCGCAGAGTGTCTGTTGCCGATGAGGATATGAACGAATAGGTCATAATCTCATACATGCCCATTCCGCAAAGCAGTTTTTTAAGACTGTCCGCCTTTATTCTCTCGGGCAATCTTTTGCCTCTTACAACCTCGCCGCGCATTTTAGTGCTTACTATATGGTCGTAGCCGTAAATACGCATAACCTCCTCGGCTATGTCGGCTCTGCCCTCTATATCGTCGCGTATCGAGGGTACATTTACGGTGAGAAGACCGTCCTTTTCGGCGGTTTCAAGACCTAAGGAATTGAGTATTTCAACCATTCTTTCGGTGGGGATATCAACGCCCAAAAGGTCGGTTACCGACTGTGCGGTGACCTTGAGCACACGCTCGGCGGGAAGCCCGTTATTGCAGTCGACGGTTCCCTCTACTATGTCGCCTGCGTCAAGCGCCGAAATAAGAGAAAGTGCCCGACGGGAAGCATAGTCAACATTCATAATGTCAACACCCTTTTCAAAGCGTCCGCTCGCCTCGGTTCTTATACCGAGCGCCCTGCCGGTGTGACGGATATTGTCCCTTTTAAACTTCGCCGACTCTAAAAACAGGGTTTTGGTATCGCTTTCTATCTCGCTTTCCTTACCGCCCATTATACCCGCAAGGCAGGAGGGCTTTTCACCGTCCGCTATAACGAGCATATCGGGGGTCAGCTCATAATCCTTACCGTCAAGCGTGGTGATTTTCTCGCCGTTTTTTGCATTGCGCACGATGATTTTTTTATCGGCAAGCTCATCATAGTTGAAGGCGTGCATCGGCTGACCTGTTTCGAGCATAACAAAGTTTGTTATATCCACTATGTTGTTGATAGGGCGCATACCCGAAGCAACAAGCGCGTTTCTCATCCAATCGGGACTTTGTTTGATACGCAGGTTTTTAACCATTCTGCCTATATATCTCGGGCAAAGGTCATAGTTTAAAACCTCTATGCTCACATAGTCGTTTATATTTTCCGATACGGTTTTATAGTCGGTTTCGGGCATACGAAACGGTGTTCCGAGCACCACCGAAATCTCCTTTGCAACACCGATAAAGCAGTTGCAGTCGGGACGGTTGGCGGTGATTTTAAAGTCTATTATATAATCGTCAAGCCCGAGATGCTCGCGCATATCGGTACCTACCGCGGGCTCGCCCTTTAAAATGAGTATGCCGTTTACCGAGGCGCCCTCATAGTCCTCCTCTGTAAGACAAAGCTCCTCGCCCGAGCAAAGCATACCAAACGAGTCTTCTCCGCGGAGCTTGCCTGCCACTATGTGCGCGCCGTTGGGCAGATAGCTGTTATCAAGCGCGGCGGGAACATAATCGCCCTCCATAACGTTCTGCGCTCCCGTTACTATCTGAACGGGCTCGCCCTTGCCCACGTCTACCTGACATATTCTTAAATGGTCGCTGTTTTCGTGCGGGGTTATTTTGAGAACCTTGCCCACAACACAGTTTTTAAGGTTTTCGCCCTGCTTTTCGATGCTCTCCACCTCAAAGCCCGCCATAACCATTTTTTCGCAAAGCTCTTCGACGGGAACATTTATATCAACGTAATATTTGAGTGTTTTAAGTGATATTTTCATAAGCTTCCTCCTTAAAACTGTTCAAGAAAACGCTTATCGTTTTCAAACAAAAGCCTTATATCGCTTATCTTATAACGGGTGGTGGTGATGCGGTCAAGACCTATACCGAACGCAAAGCCCTGATAAACCTCGGGGTCGATACCGCAGCTGCGCAGTACATTCGGGTGCACCATACCGGCGCCCAAAATCTCTATCCAGCCGCTGCCCTTACACACTCTGCAGCCCTTACCGCCGCACTCGGAGCAGGTAACGTCCACCTCAACCGAGGGCTCGGTAAACGGAAAGAACGAGGGGCGGAACTTAACGGCGGTATCCTCACCGTATATCTCGTGGGCAAACTGCTCAAGCACGCCCTTTAAATCGCACATCGTGATACCCTTATCCACCACAAGTCCCTCTATCTGGTGGAAAACGGGAGAATGGGTGGCGTCCACCTCGTCGGCACGGAAAACCCTGCCGGGGCAGACTATTCTGATAGGCGGCTTGCGCTGTTCCATAACCCTCGCCTGCGCCGCGGAGGTTTGGGTGCGCAACAGTAAATCCTTTGAAAGATAGAAGGTATCCTGCATATCGCGTGCAGGGTGGTCATCGGGCACGTTCAAGCACTTAAAGCAGTAGTAATCGGTCTCCACCTCGGGACCGTCAAGCACGTCAAATCCCATCGACTGAAATATATCGAGCATATCGTCAAGCACGGTGTTGAGCGGATGTATCTTTCCCGCGGGGCTTGACTTTGCGGGCATGGTAATGTCCACGGTTTCGGCTTTAAGCTTAAGCTCTGCCGCCGCCGCCTTTATCTGCTCAAACTTTTCGTTTATAAGCTGTTCGAGGTGAGCCTTTGCCTCGTTTACAAGCTGGCCCATAACGGGGCGCTCCTCTGCCGAAAGACTGCCCATCTGCTTTAAAATGGCGGTGAGCTCGCCCTTTTTACCGAGGTATTTCACGCGAAGCTGCTCTATCTCGCTTTCCTCCCTTGCCTCAAGCACGGCCTTGCTTGCCGCAAGCTTTATGGCGTTTAACTGTTCCTTCATAAGCTTTACCTCCGAAGATGTGTTTTAAAACAAAAAAGTCCCGAAGAGACGTGTTGCCTCCTCGGGACGGATAATATAATCCGCGGTACCACCCGCAATTTCCGAAAAAACTTTCGGACACTCAAAACCGATAACGGCGGTTAGCCGGCGAAGCCTACTGCTGTTTCAGCCACGCTGCTCCAAAGTGAACTTCACGGGTATACCTTAAGCCGCCTTTCAGCCCACGGACGGCCTCTCTTTATAAAATATACTCCCGCTACTCTCTTTATCGCGGCATTTAACATTAGTATTATAACACCCGCAAAAAATAAATCAAGTGTTTTGTTACCGCCCGTCAAAAGCGGGAAGCGAAAACACGCCGAAAGGTCGCTTTTCCGTGCGGGTTCGGATTGTTCTTGTCCTGCTGTTAAAGCGCGTCCTCCTGCTCCTCGCGGAGTTGTTCGAGCTCTTCCTCCTGCTGTTTTTTAAGCTTCAGCTTTTCGATACATTTGTTGCACACGCTGTAGCCCTCAAACTCCACGCCCGCGGCAAGATTGTCACAGAAAACGCAGGTGGGGCGGAACTTTCTTAAAATGATGTTTTCGCCGTCAAGATAAATCTCAACATGGTCGATATCGCTTCTTATTTTAAGCTGTTTTCTTATTTCCTTGGGTATAACAACTCTGCCCATTTTGTCAACGGGACGGACAACACCTGTAAGTCTCATAAAGCGTTTACTCCTTTATCCTGTAAAGTTTAAATGTTTTTAAGCAGGGCTATGCTTTCGTTTATCATTTTTATCTTGTCAAGTGCTTTGTTTAAGCCCTCTTTTTGCTGTTCAACAACCGCGGCGGGCGCCTTTGCCACAAATCCCGCGTTTGAAAGCTTCTTTTCAAAGAACTCCTTATCCACAAGCGCTTTTTCCATATCGCGGTTAAGCCGTTCAAGCTCGGCGGCAATGTCCACAAGCTCCTTCATCGGCATATAAACGGCGGCGCAGTCGGTAACAACACGCACCGAGCCCTCGGCATCCTGCGGCTCGCCGCATACCACCTCGGAAGCATAGGCAAGACGGCAGATATAAGAGCTTCCCGCCGAGAAAATACCACCGTATTCCGAAGAAATATAAACCTTTGCCTTTTTAGAGGGCGGTACATTCATTTCGGCTCTGCGGTTGCGGACTGCCTTTATAACATCCATTATCTTCTCAAAATCGGCTTCGTCTGTACCAAAATCAAGGTCGGCACGGTATTCGGGCCATTCTGAGCACATAAGCACCTCGCCCGTGTGCGGCAGACTCTGCCATATTTCCTCGGTTATAAACGGCATAAAGGGGTGAAGCAGCTTGAGTGTTCCGCCGAACACATGGCAAAGTACCGCACGGGCGGTGTTTTTCGCCTTTTCGTCCTCACCGCTTAAACGCGGCTTGCATATCTCTATATACCAATCGCAGAAAACATCCCAAATAAAGTCGTAAAGCTTTTGCACCGCCTGACCGAGCTCGTATTTTTCGAGGTTTTCGGTAACCGCTTTTATAAGCGAGTTGTATTTTGAGATTATCCATTTGTCCTCAAGTGCAAAATCCTCGGGGATTACCGGCAAAACCCCGTCGCTTTCAAGATTCATAAGGATAAACCTCGCGGCATTCCATATCTTGTTGGCAAAGTTGCGGCTTGCCTCAACACGCTCGGGGATATATCGCATATCGTTTCCGGGGCTGTTGCCGGTGGCAAGGGAGAAGCGGAGTGCATCGGCGCCGTACTGCGCGATAACCTCAAGCGGATCAACCCCGTTGCCCAATGATTTTGACATTTTTCTGCCCTGCGGATCTCTTACAAGACCGTGAATAAGCACCGTATCAAACGGCACCTCACCGGTTTGCTCTATTCCCGAAAACATCATTCTCATTACCCAGAACGGTATTATATCGTAGCCGGTAACGAGGGTGTTGGTGGGATAATAGTGCTTGAAATCCTCTGTGTTTTCGGGCCAGCCGAGTGTTGAAAACGGCCAAAGCGCAGATGAAAACCAAGTGTCAAGCGTATCGGGGTCCTGATGAATGTGGGTGCTTCCGCATTCGGGACACACCGCAACATTTTCTTTTGATACGGTGATCTTACCGCAGTCCTCACAGTAATAAGCGGGTATTCTGTGACCCCACCAAAGCTGACGCGAAATACACCAGTCGCGGATATTTTCGAGCCAGTGGAAATAAATCTTTTCAAAACGCTGGGGAACGAACTTTGTTTCGCCCTCCTTCACCGCCTTTATGGCAGGTTCGGCAAGCGGTTTCATCTTAACAAACCACTGCTTTGAAACGCGAGGCTCAACCGTTGTGCCGCAACGGTAGCAGGTGCCTACATTATGGGCATAGTCCTCAACACTCACAAGCGCGCCCTCGGCTTCAAGGTCGGCAACAATGGCTTTCCTCGCCTCTTTTATGTCCATACCGGCATACTTCGGGTAATCGTCCACGATTTTTGCATCGGGGGTAAGTACGTTTATCACCTCTAAATTGTGGCGCAGTCCCACCTCAAAGTCGTTGGGGTCGTGCGCAGGTGTGATTTTAACCGCGCCGGTACCGAAATCGGTTTCAACATAACTGTCCGCCACAACGGGGATTTCACGGTGAAGTATGGGCAAAATAAGGGTTTTGCCCACTATATCCTTATATCTTTCGTCCTCGGGGTTAACCGCAACGGCGGTATCGCCGAGCAATGTTTCGGGACGGGTGGTGGCAAGCTCTATATAGCCGCTGCCGTCCGCAAACGGATAACGGATATGCCAAAAATGTCCTGTCTGCTCCTCATACTCAACCTCGGCATCGGAAATTGAGGTGAGGCAGTGGGGACACCAGTTTATTATTCTTTCGCCGCGGTAGATAAGTCCCTTTTCGTAAAGCCTTACGAAAACCTCGTTTACCGCCTTTGAACAGCCCTCGTCAAGTGTAAACCTCTCACGGTCCCAGTCACACGAGGAGCCCATTTTTTTAAGCTGTTCTATGATTCTGCCGCCGTACTGCTTTTTCCATTCCCATGCGCGTTCCAAAAAGCCGTCTCTGCCGACATCCTCTTTTGTGAGGCCCTCTTTTTTCATTGCCTCAACGATTTTTGCCTCGGTGGCTATTGATGCGTGGTCGGTGCCGGGCAGCCAAAGGGTATCATAGCCCTGCATTCTCTTAAAACGGATAAGTATATCCTGTAATGTGTTGTCAAGTGCGTGGCCCATGTGCAGCTGACCTGTGATGTTCGGAGGGGGAATAACTATTGTAAAGGTCTTTTTGCCCTCCTCGCGTTTTGCGTGGAAATATTTTCCTTCAAGCCACATTTTATATATACGGTCCTCAACCGACTGCGGATCGTACTGTTTTTCAAGTTCTTTGCGCATTTTTTTCATCTCCGAAAAATTTTTGAATAATTATTGTTTTTCTGCAAATATTAATACCGTCAGCTTCGAACATAAAGCGTTTGCGTTCGGGCGGACAGGCCGCCCGAACTGCTTTTGCTTTTCGGACGGTTTTTTATATGTCCATCTTGGTCTGCCCCTCGGCGCTTTGGGCTTCGCGGCTTCCCGCGGCGGGCAGGTTTTTGGTTCTGTAGCGGTGCTCGTTTTCAAGCGTTCCCTTTTCGTAAGGCAAAGCCTCAAACATCCGCTGTCCCTTTTTCTGTGTCATAACCGCGATGCCGCCGTTATCCTTAGTGGTTTTAAGGGGTATCGAGGCGGTGTTCACTATGAGCATTCTGCCGCTCGTGGATTTAAGCAGCAGGTCGCAGTCATTTTCAAAATACATAATCGCGTGTATGCCGAACTTTCCGCAATACGCGTTTATCAGCTTTTTGCGGTTCGTTTTGGTGGCATACGCCGAAAGCGGCACCTTCGAGACTCGACCGTTTTCGTATACAAATATCATAAATCCGCAGTAGTTTAATGTGTCCACCATATAAACGGCATTTTCGCCCTCATCAAAATCAAGCTTTGAAGCCACAAAGTCGCCGAGCACACTTGCCTTGCCCTCCGAAAAATCGGTAACGCGCGATTTGTAAACGGTGGCTTTATCGGTAAAGAAAAGCAAATCCTTATCGCAGCTTGACTCAACCGTTTGGGTGATACTGTCGCCCTCTTTAAGCTTTTGCTCGCCGCTCATTCTAAGCGACAGCGGTGTTATGCGCTTAAAGTAGCCCTCTTTTGTAAAGAACAGCACAACGGGGGAGCGGTCGCGCTCCTCCGCCTCCTCGGCTTCGTCAACCGAGCCGCTTTCGGCGGTCACTATCTTTGTGACGCGGTCCTTACCGTACTTCTTTATAACCTCGTTAAGCTCATCGATTATTATACGCTTTACGCGTGTTTTCGAGCTTAGGATATCCTCCATCTCGGCTATCTCTTTTTCGAGCGACTCGATATCGGCAAGACGGTTCATTATATACTCGCGGTTTAAATGACGCAGCTTTATTTCGGCAACATATTCTGCCTGCTCCTCGTCTATACCGAAGCCTATCATAAGATTGGGCACAACCTCTTTTTCTTCCTTTGTGTCCCGCACTATCTTGACCGCTTTATCAATATCAAGCAGGATTTTTTCCATTCCTTTCAGGCGGTGGAGCTTTTCCTTTGCCTTTGAAAGTGTGTAGAACACCCTGCGGCGCACACATTCTTCTCTGAATGCCACCCACTCGGAAATTATCTGCTTAACGCCCATAACCTGCGGAGATGATGCTATTAAAATATTGAAATTGCAGGAAAAGCTATCCTGTAACGGAGTAGACCTGAACAGCTTTTTCATAAGCTTTTCGGGGTCGGTACCGCGCTTTAGGTCTATTGTTATCTGCAAGCCGTCAAGGTCGGTTTCGTCACGGATATCGTTTATCTCGGTGACCTTTTTAAGCTTTACAAGCTCTATAACCTTTTCGATTATTGCCTCGCTCGTGGTTGTGGGCGGTATCTCGCGGATATCTATGCAGTTCTGCGATTTATCGTAGCTGTATGTCGCACGCACCTTAAAGCTGCCTCTGCCCGTTTCGTAAATATTTTCCATTTCGGCACGGTTGTAAAGCAGCTCTCCGCCTATCGGAAAATCGGGGGCAAGCAAGGTGTCGGCAACATTTATGCCGTTATCCTTTATATAGGCTATGGTGGTTTCGCAAACCTCTTTCAGGTTAAACGGGCAAATCGAGCTTGCCATACCCGCCGCGATACCCATATTTGCGTTTACAAGCACCGTGGGAAAGGTAACGGGGAAAAGCGTGGGCTCTTTCATCGTGGCATCGTAGTTATCCACGAAATCCACCGTATCCTTATCAATATCGGCAAAAAGCTCGGCGGCTATCGGCGCAAGCTTTGCCTCGGTGTAACGCGAGGCGGCGCACTGCATATCGCGTGAATACGCCTTACCGAACGAGCCCTTTGACCTTACAAACGGGTGCAAAAGCGCCTCGTTGCCCTCCGAAAGACGCACCATCGTTTCATAAATGGCGGCATCTCCGTGGGGGTTTAACTGCATGGTGCGTCCCACAATGTTGGCGGACTTTACGGTAGGCCCGTTTAAAAGTCCCATATTATACATAGTGTAAAGCAGCTTGCGGTGCGAAGGCTTAAAGCCGTCTATCTCGGGTATCGCACGGGATACGATAACACTCATGGCATAGGGCATAAAGTTGGTTTTGAGTGTTTCGGTAACCTGCTGGTCAACAACAGTACCGGCGCCGGCTATATAGGCATCTGCCTTCTTTTTCGGTTTTGCGGTGCTCTCGGCACCCTTTTTTCTCGGAGCCATCTTTTTCTCCTTTAAAAATTATGATATGTCGGCATCCTCCATATAAAGATAGCCGTTTTCGGAAATATAATCTTTTCTGCCCTGCAGATTATCGCCGAGCAGCAAATCAAACATCTCGCTCGTTGCCTCGGCATTCTCGGGCATAACCTTGATGAGTCTTCTCGTTTCGGGGTTCATCGTGGTGAGATTCATCATCTCGGGCTGGTTTTCACCGAGTCCCTTTGAGCGCTGAAGGGTGTACTTTTCGCTGCCTATCATATTAAGTATTTCGGTTTTTTCGTTTTCGTCATAGGCAAAATAGGTCTTTTCCTTGGTGTTTATCTCATAGAGCGGGGTTTCGGCGATAAACACCCTGCCCTCCCTTATGAGTGTGGGCATAAGACGGTATATCATGGTTAAAATAAGTGTTCTTATATGAAAACCGTCCACATCCGCATCGGTACAGATTATTATTTTGTTCCAGCGCAGGTTGTCGATATCAAAGTTTGAAAGGCTCTTGTTTGCGCTTGACTTAACCTCCACGCCGCAGCCCAATACCTTTAACAGGTCGGTTATAATGTCGCTTTTGAAAATCTTTGTGTATTCCGCCTTAAGGCAGTTGAGTATCTTGCCTCTTACCGGCATAATCGCCTGAAAAGCAGCATCTCGTGCAAGCTTACACGAGCCCAATGCCGAGTCGCCCTCAACTATATAAAGCTCGCGCTCGGAAACATCCTTACTGCGGCAGTCCACAAATTTCTGCACCCTGTCCGCCATTGAATTGCCGGTGGTGAGTGCCTTTTTGATGTTTATTCTTTCCTTTTCACTCCGCTCGCGGCTGCGCTTGTTAATAAGCACCTGCTCGGCGATTTTGTCCGCCTCTGCTTTATTCTCAACGAAATAAACCTCAAGCTGATGGCGCAAAAACTCGGTCATCGCCTCGCCGATAAACTTGTTGGTTATCGACTTTTTGGTCTGGTTTTCGTAGGAGGTGAGGGTTGAAAAGGAGGATATAACGAGCGCAAGACATTCCTCGATATCCGAAAAGGTTATCTTGCTTTCGCCCGATTTATACTTGTTTGTCTGCTTGATGTAGCTGTCTATCTGATACAAAAACGCGTTTCTTACGGCCTTATCGGGTACGCCGCCGTATTCAAGCCAGCTTGAGTTGTGGTAGTATTCTTTAAGCAGGTGCAGATTTGAGAAGCAAAAGGCAACGTTGATTTTAACCTTGTATTCGGGCTTGTCCTCGCGGTCTTTGCCCTGCCTTTCGGTGTTCCACACCTGAATTGAGGAAAGCCTCTCCTCGCCTACCGTTTCCTCAACATAGTCGCGTATGCCGTTTTCATAGGTGATTTTGGTTTCGGCAAAGCGGGAGCCCTGCTGTTCTCTGAATATAAACACAAGCCCGTCGTTCACTATTGCCTGACGCTTTAATATATCAAGAAAATACTCGCGCGGGATATTAACATCGGTAAAAACATCTATATCCGGCTTCCACTTTGTTTTGGTGCCGGTATCCTTGCCCTCGTAAGGCTCTTTTTTGAGTCCGCCCTTATTATACCCCTTTTCAAAATGGAGGTTATATTTAAAGCCGTCCCTCTTTACCTCAATATCCATATACTCGGCAGAATACTGTGTGGAGCAAAGGCCCAAGCCGTTAAGTCCCACCGAATACTCATAGTTTGAGCCGTCATTGTTATTATACTTACCGCCTGCGTAAAGCTCGCAGTAAACAAGCTCCCAGTTAAAGCACTGCTCTTTTGGGTTGTAGTCCACGGGACATCCTCTGCCGAAGTCCTCAACCTCCACACTGCCGTCCTGATAAAGCGTTACCACGATTTTTTTACCGTAGCCCTCGCGCGCCTCGTCTATTGAGTTTGAAATTATCTCAAAAACCGAATGCTCGCAGCCGTCAAGACCGTCCGACCCGAAAATAACTCCGGGGCGCTTTCGCACCCTGTCGGGTCCCTCAAGCTTTACGATACTTTCGTTGCCGTATTCATTGCCTGATTTAGCCACGTGATACGTCCTTTCTGTGCATTATTATACAGAATATATTATATATTTCACTCGGCGGTTAGTCAAGGGTTTTATGGCTTTTTACCCATAGTTTGACATTTTTCGTGCCGTGTAACCGCCGATTAAGTTAATAAGCAGGTGCTTTGCCGCGATTTTCAGCAAAGCCCCTGCTTATTATGTGTAAATAAAAAACGGAAGCATTCGCTTCCGTTGATTTTTTATGCTCACACCCTGAAAACTGAACAAGTAATGGAGGATCGAAAAAATAGGTCAAGCCCTCGGTCTATTAGTACCGCCTGGCACACACGTCACCGTGCTTACACCTGCGGCCTATCAACCCGGTAGTCTACCGGGGACCTTAC
>JAZUGP010000013.1:0-51940 GCA_045641225.1 Acutalibacteraceae bacterium | reverse complement strand
TGCAAGGGTAAGCGCTATGGCAGAACGCTTGTGCCGTTTAAAAATAAATCAGTTCAGTTAAATCTCAAAATACCCGCGGATACAGCAAATAAAATCGAAAGCTTTGCAATGCAAAACCGCGTTTCTCCGCAAAGTGTGCATTATCTCGCTCTTCACACCTATCTCAGCACAAAATGTGACTCCGATGATGTGCTCGGAAGCATTGCGGTTGCAAGAAGATCTAAGCTTATTCAAAAACGCGGCGGCGGCTCGATGGTAAACTCAATTATGGTACGCAACAAGATAGACCGTGCAACCGTTTCGGTTACCGATGCGGTAAAGCAGATAAATGCCGAGCTTAACAACTGCTTTAAGCATGCAAATATGATGGCGGGTGACATTCTTGAAAACAGCCAAAAATGTTATAATATACCCGTAGGCTACCATTATTTTACCTGCACACTTTGCTATCAACCTTATTTTGATACCAAAAGCTTAAGCGTTGATATGACCTTTGCCCGTTTAAACAACGGCGCTGCACCGCAAAGTCTTTACATAACAATAATGGCTTGCGACAGCTCGGGTGACCTTACGGTAAATTACGAATCTGCCGAGGTATACTATCCCGCCGAGGTTCTTGAAGAATATCATAATTTCCTTTGCAAATTTCTTGATGATGCAATGGATAATCCCAATACTCCGATAGGAAAAATTGCCGAAAAATATATTTGACAATTTTGGGTAAGTATTGTATAATATCAAATTGTTACGGGGCTCGGATATTACAGTGTCTGAGTCCTTCTTTTTGACGAGGTGTTTCAATGAGCAAACCGATTTATTTTAACACAACAACTTCACAGAATCTTCTGCTTACGGCAAATAAGGTTATTTTAAAGGGTTCGTGGTTTAACATCGCCGCCTTGATAGAATACCATCAGGAAATTGACCCTGAGCTTATGCTCAAAGCCATTGATCTTACAATGCGCCGCAACGAATTCACAAGACTCAGACTGCATAAGACCTTTACGGGTAAAGTTGTGCAGTACATAAGTGAGTGTGAGCCGGAGGGGTTGGAAATTTTGGACCTCTCTTCCCTTTCGGATGACGAACTGCACAGTCTTGCCGAAAAGTGGGCGCAAACCTCGTTCCCGCGCAGAGGAATAGAAACTCAACTTTACAAAATAAAACTCATTAACAGAGGAAATAATCGCTACTGCGCATATATGAACTTTCATCATATGGGATTTGACAGTTATGCCATTATGATGGTGGTAAAGTATATTGACGATACCTATACCGCACTTGTAAACGGCACCCCGATTCCGCCTGAAACGGGCTCTCCGATGCCTATGTATGAATCGGAATTTGCCTATGAAAAAAGTATAAATAAAGAAAACGACCGTAAGTTTTGGAAAGACTTTTTCCCTAAGGACGATGAGCCGCAGTTTACGAGTCTTTACGGCAAAAACGGTAAATTCAATAACAAAGGCAAACGCACAGGCTGTGCCTTTCTCGTTTTCAAAAACAAATCTGCACACCTTAACCTGAGAATACCAAAAAGCACTGTTGACAAGATAAACCTTGCCGCGGATAATATGCACCTTTCTCCCCAAAATCTGTATTTACTGGGTCTGCATACATATTTGGGTATTATAAATGACAGTGAAGATGTTTTATCGGTGGTTTTAGTTGCCAGAAGAGCAAAGCTTGTTCATAAAAACGGCGGCGGAACAATGGTTAACTCCGTTATGACAAGAACAAAAATACCTTACGGTGAAATATCTTTTGCAGATGGCTGTAATATCGTAAACCGCGAGTTATGCAAAAATTTCCGCCACGCAAGTATGACTACCTTTGATGTTAACAAATACTGCAATGCCGCTTACGGCACAAGCGGTACTGCAGCTTATAACGGTGTTATATTCTGTTATCAGCCCTATTTCAAGCCTGTAAATGAGGGCGTTAATTTCAGCTTTGAGCGGCTTAACAACGGCAGTTCTCCGCAACCGCTTATGATGACTATATTGGCTTGCGATAAGAGCGGAGATTTATATGTTAACTACGAGATGATGGCACATTATTATACTACCGATATGGTGGAAAAGTTCCACGAGTTTTATGTGAAGTTTCTTGATGAAGCCGCCGAAAATCCTGAAAAGCTCATTAGTGATATCGCCGAAAAATATATCTGAATTATTATGTCTGCCGTATAACTTTTACGGCAGACATTTAATTATGGTATAAATATACCCTGATGCCTAAATTTGGCATCAGGGCGATTTTTTATATATCAGTAATCAAAATATATTAAATATATCCGAAATGCTTTGGAAAAGCGAATTAATATTGTTTTTGTATCATCAAAATCAGTACTCTTTCTCTATTCGCTCAAGGAAAAAGCTTTTTTTCAACTCGTTATCAAGAATATGTACCGGTTTTACCTGAGCAACATATGCACCCTGCGCAACGCGGCTTTTTACCCACTCGTCATAAGTACCGCTTTTTTGCTTTAGTACTGTGAGCTTACCGATATAGCCTTTTTCACGCTGTAAGCCGTAACGCTTGTTAAACTCGGTCATATAGCCCTCAATATCATCAATAGAATCGGCAAGGTTTATATCTGAGTCGCATTCGAGTATCAGAGCGTAACGGTTTGGTATAACACTTTCGTCCTGATGGAAAATCCAGTTGTTGATTTTTATTCCGTGGGCTTTTTCTATTGATGTTACGGTGTTAAAACCGTCCTCCTCACTGAATTTTTCACCGGACATATTGATAAGCTGACCCATTCTGCTAACAAACGATATCATCGGACACTTGTTCCTGAAGCCTTTAACCTCAATAATATCGTGCAGTCGGTAACGGTAAAATCCGGATTGCGTTGTAATGATAACCTCATACTTTTTGCCCTGCTCTAACTCATCAAGAGTTAATATTTTGGTTGTATCCTCACCTTCATCAGCGGGAATGAACTCGCAAAAACAGCTATCGGGCAGAAGCTGCATTTCATCGCTTTCAAGACTTACACACGCCGCAACAACACCCTCAGACGCGGCATATTGCGAATTGTCAAACGGTATGCCGTCAGCAACCTTGCGTATGATATCAGTGGCAGGTTTAAAGGAAGCGTTTCCTATTGACGATATAACCGAAAGATTTGGCCAAAGCCGTTTAAACAAGCTTTCGTCAAATCCGATTTCAAACTGCTGTTTAAGGTATGCGGCACGCTTGGGATCGGGTTTTATATACTTAAGTAATTTTTTCTTGTATTCCGGTGTAATCGTGATGCAGTCACTTATAGTGCCGTTTTCAATATCCGAAACAATGATGCGCCAATTATCCTTAAGGTACTGTAACTGGCTTACATTGATGCTCGTAAAAACCGAAGTTATGAAGAACAGGTCTTCCTCTGCAAGAGCAAAACGATAGATACAGTAAACATAGTCCGCTTTGTTCATATCAAAAAGTTTTTTTGTGGGAACGGTAATCATATACGGAAAACACCAACCGAACTTTTCGGCATTGACCTCAGCAATATTGCTGCAAAGAAGACCGTTGGGCAAACGGTCATTTGTGGCAGGAGAAAGAAACGCGCCCCTCGCAGCTTTGACTTTTTTGCCGTTTTTTTCAATCTCGTTTGCTGCAAGAGCCACTGCCCTTGACCAAGAATACTTTGAATATATTTTAAGGCAGTCATCGGTAGCGGGAATATACTTAGGAACTCCCGAAGAGCCCGATGTCCTTGAATATCCCACCGGCTTTTGTTTTGTGAGAAGATTATATTCGCCGTTCTTCATACGGTCGATATAGGGTATATAATCAGAATATTCCGAAAGCGGAACATTTTTTCTGTATTCCTCTATCGAGTTTATTGAAGAAAAATTGTGTTTCTTACCAAACTCTGTATTTTTATTCTTATTAAGTATACGCAAAAGCAATTCCCTGTTTGCTTCCATAGGTGCATAAGAAACCTTTTCAAGGTAATTCAAAGAATCTTTACCTCTCGAAATAATACCGTTTACCACAGTACTTACGAATATGTTACGCAACACTAAATACCACCGCCGTAATTTGTTACAATTTATTATATTTTAAACTTAATATTATGTCAACCGAAAGACCGTTACATTAGTAAAACGGTAAGAACATTATCCTTAATATATGCCATACCGGAATTACAGTGCTCGAAAAAAATAACATTTTCTCCCGCAAAAAGCGTAATGTCACCGTTGCCCAAAGCAAACACAGAATCGGCATGAGCATACTTTATTCCGTAATACCCCTCACCCTTGTCACCGTTTGCAATATAAATCTGTGCAAGGTCACACGAAAAGGTTTTTATGCCTTTATCAACCGATACAACATTAACTTCAAAAGCTTTACTCATAGATTATTCCTTCGACTTTTCAAAAACCTGCTCAACAGTACCGCACATTAAAAAATTATGTTCGGGAATACTGTCACAGTCGCCTGCGAGGATTGCTTCAAAGCCTTTAACGGTATCCTCTATGTGAACAAACTCACCCTTAACACCGCTGAAGGTTTCGGCAACATGGAGCGGTTGACTCATAAAACGCTGTATCTTTCTTGCACGTTTTACAGTAAGCTTATCCTCGGCGGAAAGCTCATCCATACCGAGTATCGCTATGATGTCCTGTAATTCATTATATTTTTGCAAAATATGCTGAACTTCTTTCGCTACACGGTAATGGCGCTCTCCGACAATGTCCGGAGTGAGCATTCTCGATGCCGACTCAAGCGGAGAAACAGCGGGATAAATACCAAGCTCCACTATACTGCGGGATAACACAGTTGTGGCATCAAGATGCGAAAATGTTGTAGCAGGCGCAGGGTCGGTAAGGTCATCCGCAGGAACATATACCGCCTGAACAGAGGTTATTGAGCCTTTGCTTGTGGATACTATTCTTTCCTGAAGCTTGCCCATTTCGGAAGCAAGTGTGGGTTGATAACCCACGGCAGAGGGCATTCTGCCCAACAGCGCCGAAACCTCGCTGCCTGCCTGAGTAAATCGAAAAATATTGTCAATAAACAAAAGAACATCCTTGTGGGAATTTTCTCTGAAATATTCTGCCATTGTAAGACCGACAAGGGGAACACGCAGTCTTGCGCCCGCAGGCTCGTTCATCTGACCGAAAACAAGCGCCGTTTTATCAAGAACACCCGACTGCTTCATTTCATTCCACAAATCGTTGCCCTCGCGTGAGCGCTCGCCAACACCGGCAAACACCGAGTAACCGTTATGCTCAAAGGCAATATTGCGGATAAGTTCCATTATCAGAACGGTTTTGCCCACACCTGCACCGCCGAAAAGTCCTATTTTCCCGCCGCGTGCATAAGGAGTCATAAGGTCAATTACCTTTATGCCCGTTTCAAGTATCTCATTTGATGAAACAATGCTTGTAAAATCCGGAGCATCGTGATGAATGGGCCAGCGCTCGGCTGTTTTTATCTCACCAAGCTTATCTATTGGCTCACCGGTAACGTTTACCATTCTGCCGAGTGTTTCGCTACCGACAGGCACCGAAATCGGCGCACCGGTACGATACGCCGTCATACCGCGCGACATACCGTCAGTAGGGTCGAGTGAAATACAACGCACCCTTCCGCCGCTTAACTGCTGGAGTACCTCAAGAATAAACGTTTTACCCTCGTTTTCCACCCTTAATGCTTCAAGAATGCTCGGTGTATCCGCCTGATTATCAAAGAAAACCTCTACGACAGATCCCGTTATTCTTGTAATGATACCTTTAACTGTCAAAGACGTTCTCCTCCTCTTCAGTATCCTGCGATGTTTCGATAACACTCGCGGTGATGCTCGCCTGACGTTTTTTGCTGATTTCCTCGTTAAGCTTATTCACTATCTCATCTGCATTATCATAAGCCGAGCGCATCGCCGTCAGCGTGGCTGCCTGTGCTCCCGCGGCAGTGCTTAAAACCGCACCGTAAATCGTATACTTTATGCTCATTTCGGCTACTGCTTCTGCCGCTTTTTCACGGTCAGGAT
The DNA here is from genome assembly GCA_045641225.1 of Acutalibacteraceae bacterium. Taxonomy (GTDB): domain Bacteria; phylum Bacillota; class Clostridia; order Oscillospirales; family Acutalibacteraceae; genus UBA737. Next base: position 45,936 of record JAZUGP010000013.1, on the reverse strand, counting down.
AAATAAGGCAATCCGCAGTGCTTTTTGCGTTTTCGGTGCCTTTAAAGGGTAAAACCGTTTTGCAAACCGGTTGCTGAACCATTGTATTAATATATTCCATATACACAGTTTTTACAGCCGAAACGGTACCCTCTGTATAAAGTTTTAAGGCAAACTCTGCAATCGGTTCAACCGCTTCATAATCGGGTGTATCCGAAACTATAAACTGTTTATATATGTGGAAAATGGTTTTATCAAGGTCTGATGCTGTTTTTTTGCCGCAGGTAACTATCATAGCGGAGTTATTATGAGGAATACAGGAATCCGCAAATGAAATAAGCATATTGTGAAAGCTGCCGCACATTCCTCTGTTTGCGCCTATAACAATATAGAGCTCGGGCGCATCGGGATTTATGCGTGGGTATAATTTTTCGGTATCTCCGGCACAAACTTCATTAAGGTATGCAAGCTTATCAAGAAAAGCACTCATACTGCTCTGTGCAGAGTTAAGTCGTGAAAGTTTTGCCGCAGATATGCCCTTCATGGCACTTGCCACCTTGGCGGTAAGCTTAACACTTTCGGCGCGCTTTTTCAGTTGGTGAAGTTCTGCCATTTATATGCCTCCGAAAACTCGCTCAAAGCAGCGTCAAGCTGATTTTTAACCTCATCGTTAAGCTTTTCTCCGCGTTTGAGTATTTCTGTAAGCTCTTTTTTGCTTTCATCCATAAACTTATAAAGCTCGTTTTCGTAGTCGGTTATCTTTTCAACGGGAACATTTTCGGTGAAATTATGCGAAACGGCATACAATATCAAAACCTGTTTATAATCCTCAAGCACTGAAAATCTGCCCTGACGCAGTGCCGCCATAAGCCTTTCACCGCGTTCGAGAATACTCTTTGTATTACCGTCAATATCCCCACCAAACTGCGCAAAGCCCGCAAGCTCACGATACTGCGCAAGATTTGTGCGCATTGATGATGAAAGTTGTTTCATAAGTTTTGACTGTGCAGAGCCGCCAACACGCGAAACCGAAAGTCCGACGTTTACCGCAGGGCGCTGTCCCTCATAAAAAAGTCCGGTGTCAAGGAAAATCTGACCGTCTGTAATCGAAATGACATTTGTGGGAATATATGAGGATATATCCCCTGCCTGAGTTTCGATTATAGGTAACGCAGTCATCGAGCCGCCGCCAAGCTCATCCGAAAGCTGAGCAGAGCGTTCAAGCAGGCGCGAATGAAGGTAAAATATATCACCGGGGTATGCCTCTCTGCCTGAGGGACGGTGTAAAAGAAGTGATAACTCACGGTAAGCTATTGCATGCTTTGAAAGGTCATCATAGATAATAAGCACATCTTTGCCATTGCGCATAAAATACTCGCCCATAGCGGTAGCCGCAAACGGCGCTATATACTGCAGTGATGCAGACTTTGAGGCTGATGCTGAAACAATGGTTGTATACTCCATTGCGCCGCATTCCTCAAGCCGGTCACGAATCTCGGCAACAGTGGTATCTTTTTGCCCTATGGCAACATAGATACAGATAACTCCTTTTCCCTTTTGGTTAATAATCGTATCTATTGCTATTGCGGTTTTGCCGGTTTGCCTGTCACCTATAATAAGCTCACGCTGACCGCGGCCGATAGGCACAAGCGCGTCAACGGCTTTTATGCCGGTATGCAAAGAGCGGTATACCGAGCGGCGCTCGGTGATTTCGGGTGCCTTGCATTCAATAGGACGGCTTTCGGTGGTGCGTATGCGCTTTCTGCCGTCTATCGCGTGACCTAAGGAGTCAACTACGCGGCCAAGCAATACATCGCCAACCGGCACGGAGGCTATTCTCCCCGCGCGCCGTATCCTGCAACCGCTTTCGATATGCTCATAGCTGCCGAAAATGATACAGCCTATTTTATCGCTCTTAATATCAAGCACCATACCCAAGGTGCCGCCCTCGAACTCAACAACCTCACCGTACATAATATCGGCAAGACCGTCAGCCCAACAAATACCGTCCGAAACGGTGATAACTCTGCCGACCTGATGTATCCGTACCTTAAGTTTCATATCAGAAATCTTTTTCCGAATAAATGAGGTAAGTGCCTCCGCATCCTCACAGCCTGAAAGATTTGTCCGCTTCAAGCTTCTTTTGAGGTGCAGTATTTCTTCCGCAACGGTGCAGTCATACAATGTGTCACCTATTCTGAGGCTTAATCCTCCTATAAGCGATGGGTCTACCTTAACAAGAAAAGATTGCTTCTCACCGATTGCAGAGAGCATTTCCTCTGTCTTTGCTTCTATTGATGCTACAAGCTCCTCATCAAGCGGATAAGCCGAAACGAGGGTGACATAGAGCACCCCGTGTTCTTTTAAATAGGCGATATCTCCCGGTGTGAGCTTTATGCACTTAAGAATATCCTCAGCCATCTGCGGCTCTTTTGAACGAAGACGCGACATATAAGGTTCCTTTGTGAAAAGCTCAACAGAGCGGTCGTATATACCGTTTATCATTTCCGCTTCGGTCTTTTCAATCATAACCCGACGCATTTCAAGGCGTTCCTCGGTATCCTCGTTCTTGATATGTTCAACTAAAAGCTCGGCATCCTCTATGATTTTATCTGTTTCTTTTTCACATTCGGATTTTAATTTTTCAATATCCGCACCTTGAGTTTCTTCTGTTGTAACGGTTAACTCCTGAGGCTCGTAAGCCTTATCTAATTCCTCCGCAATATGTTTTCTGCGGGTACGGAAAATTGAAATCACGGTCTTTTTGCCGAAAATATAAAGGATTGCAAACAGTATTGCAAAGTTTATTAATTTATAAAGCAGTTCCATACAATCCTTCTTTTATGAAACAAAACCGGAAACAAAAAGCTCGGCAAGTGTTTGCAGTTGAGGGCTTACACTTTCAATGAGCTCCTTATGCTCCGATTCAATTTCGGTTTTATAATTTATAAGGTTTTCCTGATGCTTGCGGCGTTGTTCGGCAATAAGCTTCTCTGCTTTTTCGTGTGCTTTTTCAAGTTGTTCACCGTTTTCGGCCTCAACTTTAATAAGCAATTCTTTTTGAAGCTTTTGATTGTTCAACGCTGTCTCTTTTGCTTCAAGCTCGCGCTTTGCACGTTTTTTTGCCGCATCTTCGATAATTGCGCGCCGTTCGTCCATAAACTTAAGCATCGGTTTAAACAAGAGATTTTTCAGGATAAATAAAAGTATAAAAAAGCAAATTACCGTCCAAATAATAACGGATAACTTTACAGTCATAACAAGCCGCCTCAGATTTTGGAAATAAGCAGGAATGCGATAAGCAAGCCGTAAATCGTGAGCGCTTCCATCATAGCAAGTGAAATAATGAGAGATGAACGGATATCCTTAGCGCTTTCCGGCTGTCTTGCTATGCTTTCCATAGCCGCCTTTGCGGTAAAGCCCTGCGCAAGTGCAGGAAAAAATGTGCTGCAGGCTATTGCTATTGCCGCCGCGATTGCTATAAGTCCCTGATTTGTCATAATTATTATCTCCTTAAAATTAATTATTCAGTTTCGGTAACCTCGTCAAGATAAATTGCAACAAGCATTGTAAAAACTATTGCCTGAATTGCACAGAACAGCAACGATAATATCATCATAATTACCGGTGCACCAATCGGTACGAGGTTATAAAGCTCTTCGGTTATGGTTTCCTCGCCAAACACGTTACCGTAAAGACGGAGTGCCAATGATGCCGGCTTTATAAACTCATCAAGTAATAAAAGCGGCAGCATAAAGAAAACCGGACTGACAAAACGTTTTAAATAATGCTTTGGACTTTGTTTTATGCCGGCAAATTGCAGGAAAAAGAAGGTTATTATAGCAAGTCCCAAGGTAACCGAAAGTGACGAAGTGGGTGCTTTTAAAAACTCAAAATATCCCGTTGTGGGCAAAAGCCCCGAATAGTTTGAAAAAATAATAAACACAAACAGTGAGCCTAAAAAGGTAAGATACTTTCTCGCCTTTTGTTTGCCTAACAGCTCAGAAAAATAGTTGTCAAGATATTCAACACCGGTTTCAACCATATTTTGAAAAACTCCGGGTTTAAGTTTCATTCTCCGAGTTGCAATAAATGAGATAAGAGCAACAACAGCAAGAATTATCCACATTGTGATAACCTCACCCGTAATATCAAGAAAACCGAAAAGGTGAATTATAACCTTTGAATCCTCACCCATTTATTTCACCTCTTTATCTTCTTTTGGGGCGGACTGCTTTTTAATAAGCCTTGACGTAAGAAAAACAGACGGCACGGTAAGTCCCAAAGCCGTGCAGATAAGCACTGCGACTATATTTCCGCCAAAAGCATTACAAACAAAATAAGCTCCCGCTAAATATGCTATTTGAAGAAACTGTCTTATAACAAAAGAAACAGAAACCAAATCGGCTTTTTTACTTATGAAAAGCTGTGATATAAGATAACTGACAACAGCGGTCAGTATTCCGCCCAGTGACGCGGCAATACATAAAATAACGGTTGTTTTCAAATAACCAATTCCCTTTAAAAATCTTGTTGCATCTATTTAGTAATTATACCTCCAAACTGAAACATAGTCAATATATAAAGATAAAATATAAAATATATATGCAACAACAAAAGAGCCGATACCGACTCTTTTGTTAAAAAATTATTCTGTTGTAAAATCAAATCTGTTGTCAAGATAAACGCATTTAACCTTATCACCGTTTTTAATGCTGCCGTCAAGTATTTTTTCGCTTAAAGCATCCTCTATATCGCTTTGTATCAATCGTCTCAGCGGTCTTGCACCGTAAATCGGGTCAAAGCCTTTTTCGGCAAGTGCCGAAAGCACGGTATCGTCAAATGTAAGCGATATATCAAGCGAAGTCAGTCTTTTTGAAAGACCTTCAAGCATTTTACCTGCAATTTGTTTGATTTCGGTTTCATTAAGCTTTGTGAAAACAATTATATCGTCCACACGGTTTAAAAACTCAGGTTTGAACGCATCTTTAAGCTCGCCCAACACTTTACCTTTAATATCGGCAAAATCCGCATTTTTACCGCTGTTATCACCGAATCCGAAATTAACCTTTTTCTCGGTAATAATACGGGCACCGATGTTGGAGGTCATAATTATCACGGTATTTTTAAAGTCCACCCTTCTCCCTTGTGAATCGGTAAGAATGCCATCCTCAAGTATCTGCAGGAGAATATTGAAAACATCAGGGTGAGCCTTTTCGATTTCATCAAACAGTATCACGCTGTAGGGTTGGCGGCGCACCTTTTCGGTAAGCTGACCTCCCTCTTCAAAACCGACATATCCGGGCGGAGAACCAACAAGTTTTGATACTGTGTGTTTTTCCATATACTCGGACATATCAAGCCGTATCATCATATTTTCACTGCCGAACATAGCTTCGGCAAGTGCCTTGCAAAGCTCGGTCTTACCCACGCCGGTTGGACCTAAGAATATAAATGAGCCTATCGGTCTTTTGGGGTCTTTAAGTCCCACTCTTCCGCGCCTTATTGCCTTTGATACGGCGGCAACCGCCTCATTTTGACCGATAAGACGGTCGTGGAGTACATTTTCGAGATTTAAAAGCCGCTCGCTCTCCTCTTTGGTGAGTTGTGTAACCGGAACACCGGTCCACGATGAAACAATATCAGCGATATTTTGCTCTGTAACCTCGCCCGAAATATGTGCGTTTTTATCGCGCCACTTTGTCTTAATATCGTCACGCTTTACCGAAAGCTTTTTAATGTTATCACGAATTTTAGCGGCGTTTTCAAACTCCTGCGAGTTAATAGCCTCGTCTTTTTCAGCCTCCAAAGCCGCAATTTTTTCTTCTATTTCCTTAAGCTCGCTCGGTGCCGAGGTTGAGGTAAGCCGAACCCTTGAAGCCGCCTCGTCTATAAGGTCTATTGCTTTATCGGGCAGATAACGGTCGTTTATATAACGCGCCGAAAGTTTAACAGCGGCATCTATAGCACCATCGGTTATTGCCACCTTGTGATGTGCCTCGTATTTATCCTTAAGACCTTTAAGGATAAGTATTGCATCATCAGCTGAAGGCTCGGCAACCGTTACCGGCTGAAAGCGCCTTTCAAGCGCGGAGTCCTTTTCTATATTCTTTCGGTACTCGGTAATGGTTGTAGCGCCCACAAGCTGAAAATCTCCTCTTGCGAGTGACGGCTTGAGTATATTTGCGGCATCGGTAGAGCCTTCAGCCGATCCGGCGCCGATTATTGTGTGTATTTCATCAATAAACACTATCACATTTTTTGCCTTGATAACCTCATCAACAATTGCCTTTATGCGTTCCTCAAAATCGCCGCGGTATTTTGTTCCCGCAACCATTCCGGTAAGGTCTAGTGTTACAAGGCGTTTGCCTATGAGTATTTCCGGCACATCACCTGTTGATATCTTTTGGGCAAGTCCCTCTACTACCGCGGTTTTCCCGACACCCGGCTCACCTATAAGGCAAGGATTGTTTTTTGTTCTGCGGCAAAGTATCTGTATTATTCTTCCAACCTCGTTTTCCCTGCCGATTACGGGGTCAAGCTTGCCCGATGCTGCCTCGGCTGTAAGGTCTCTGCCGTATTTATCAAGCGTGGGTGTCTTTGCTGAGGCATTTTTACTTGCGGATTGCGCTTTCGGGTTATACGGGATATCGCTGTCGGATAACTCAACTCCCGATGCCTTTATCGCATCCTGAGCAATCGTTCTTGTATCCGTACCGACCTCGTTTAAAAACTTAACTGCGTAGTTATCTCCCTCGCTGATTATTGCAACAAGCAAATGCTCGGTGCCGACAAACTTTTTGCCTAAGCTGTTACAACCCGCCATTGCCATTTCGATTATGCGTTTTGAGCGCGGTGTAAGATAGTCGGGTGAAAGCGACGTTGGAGTGCCTCTGCCGATACTTTCGCCCAAAAGCGTTTCAATTTTTTCATCTGTGATACCGTGTCTGTTAAGCACGGATGCGGCAACACCGCTTCCCACCTTGAGCAGACCCAAAAGCAAATGCTCACTGCCAACATAGGTGTGGCCGAAATCTTCGGCTGAGGTTATGGCAAGATTGAGTGCCTCATTTGCCTTTTCGGTAAATCCGTTAAAGCTGTATTTCATAAACATTCACTTTCCTTAAATCTCGTTTAACTCTTTTCTTAACATTTCCGCTCTGCATATATCACGTTCGGTGGAGTTCATATCACCGAACCTACGCATCAGCATATACGGTTGTCCCTCTATAAGCAACGTGGTGGGACAAATATTCTCCTTTATAATACCTATGCTTATTCCGAGTTTAATATTGCTTAAATGCTTCATCATTTCGTCGCTGCTCAGAATACGTGCATATTTCAGTGTTCCGAGAGAGCGCATACACAAATCCTCAAAAGCGGTTTTGTTAATGTTCTTGCATGCGTTTTTTTCCTTTTCGATAATTTGCGAAGCAATTACCGAAAGATTATCAAGCGCGTTTTTTTCGCTTATGCCGAGTGTTATCTGGTTTGAAATCTGATAATATGCGCCGGCGGGCTTAGTACCCTCGCCGTACATACCCCGTATGGTATAACCGAATTTGCCTACAGAATCGCTTATTTTGGCAATTTCACCCACACTCGTAAGCACCGGTAAATGAAGCATTACCGAGGCACGAAGTCCCGTACCGAGATTGGTGGGGCACTCGGTAAGGAATCCTAACTTTTCGTCAAATGCAATATCAAAATTATCGCAAATCAGGTTATCTATTTCATTGGCGGTATTATAGGCGCTTTCAAGTTCAAAACCGGCTTTTATCACCTGTATCCGTATATGATCCTCCTCGCCTAACATTATGCATACGCTTTCATCCTCTGAAATAATTATTGCCTTTTTTTCGCATTTTGAAACAAACTGAGGACTGATAATATGCCTTTCAACCATTGCATAGCGCTCGTTTTCGGGTATATCGCTCATTTCGATATATTTAAGATTACCGAAAGCGCCAATGCCTTTATCTGAAATAAGATTTTTGATTTTTTGCTTTATTTCGGCAAATTGGCATTCGGTGATTTTTGAGGGAAACGGATAACCGGATATATTTCTTGCAAGACGTATCCTCGTGCTTACCGCAATATCCTCAGGGACTTTTATTGAATACCAACTCATTGTAAGTCCCCCTCATCTAAAGCTTTTATTTTATCGCGGATTACTGCCGCTTCTTCATATTTTTCTTCTCTTATGAGTTTTTCAAGTTCTAACTTGAGGTCGGCTGCGGTATCGTTTGTTTGCTTTATGATGTTTTCAGCATTTGAGAGCCTTTTTCCTATATGCACCGTGTTCCCGTGTACCCTTTTGATATACGGCAAAAGCTCATTGTAAAAGGTTTTATAACAATCAGGACAGCCTGCTTTGCCGCTCCTGCTTATATCGGCAAAGGTACTGCCGCAGCAATCACATTTTTTCTGTGAAGCAGTATGGGGTAAAAGCTCGGCATCACCGAAAACAGAGGCAAGCATTTGTGAAAGACTGCTTTGCGCAAAGCTTTCGTATTCAAGATTTGATGCACATTCTTTACAAAGATTTTTTTCGTTTACAACACCGTTAATAACAGTTTTAATGTGTGTTGTGGCTACATTTTTTCCGCAATTATCACAAAGCATAATATCCCTCCGTATCAGAGCTTAATAGCAAATCAAAGTAATACAAGCAACATTTCTTTAATAATTGCCGCTCTTAAATAATCACGCATCTCAACCTCTACACAGTGCATCACGTTGTTTGATATTGCCGAAAGCATAAGTCTTGCCTGCGTTTTATCTATTATTCCCGATTCAAGACAATTTTCTATGATAACCCTCGCAGTCATTGCGTCTATACAGTCACCTATTGAATTGATAAGGTGCATAATTGCAGATGACTGATTCATAACAACCCGCTTTATACGGATATATCCTCCACCGCCTCTGCGGCTTTCTATGATATAGCCATGCTCCGGAGTAAAACGCGAGGACAGCACATAGTTAATCTGACTGGGCGCACAACCGAAATCACTTGCAAACTCATTACGCTGTATTTCGGCAACATTACCCTCAGATTCATTAAGCATCTTTATTATTTCCTGTGTTATCATATCGCTGAGACGCATATTCATCACCCTTTTTTGACTTTCTCTGACCTTTATTATATACCATAGTCAGTAAAAGTCAATACTTTTATAAAAAATTAATTTCGGAACACAAATTTTTCTTCGGCATAGTATGTGTTGAAAGACAAAAAGGAGGTCTTCTTATGTGTAACAACGGCTTTGGAAACTGCACCTGGGTTATCATTCTTGTTCTTATCCTCGTTTGCTGCGGCGGCAATAACGGTTGCGGTTGCGACAATGGTTGCGGTTGCTGATTGATTTTTTGCAATTTCCATAAATGAAATCGGGGCTTTCTTACATACGTAGGAAAGCCCCGATTTTAACTTTTTTTGATTTACGCTTTCGGCAATTTCCAATGGAACTTAACCGCAAATATCCTCAGAACAACTATAAGAAAAGCACCAACAGACATAGCTATTTTACCGTCTGTAAAGTTCCATAAAACCACGCACGCAGCACTGCCTATAATACTGGCACAGGCATAAAAGTCCTTAATAAATATGAAGGGTGTATCCCCTGCCATAATATCCCTTAAAAGGCTGCCGCCCACGCCGTTTAAGGTGCCGATGAATATAAGCAGAAACGTACTGTATTCGGGAACCGTCGCCTTTGTTACCGAAATACCGATAACACTAAAGGTTGCAAGTCCTAATGTATCCATACTGAAAAGTATCCAATCAAATGTTTCCTGACGCTTTTTAACGCGTGAGCGAATGGGCGGAATAAATATAATAACCGAAACGGCAAGCGCAATTATCGCATAGGTGGGTATTATCATCATCTGCGGCGGCAGATTGCCTATAAGTATATCGCGCATAAGTCCTCCGCCGGTGGCACCGGCAAGACCTAAAATGGCAACACCGAAAATATCCATCTTTTTTTGGGTGGCAACAAGTGCGCCGGATATCGCACAGGAAACTGTTGCTATTATATTGAGAATATCGGTAAATATTTCTAACATATACCGTCACCGCTTCTGATAATAATTTATTTGATTGAAAAAGCACCGCTGTTGCGGTGCTTTTTTTTCTGGCGGAGATGGAGAGATTCGAACTCTCGAACTGTTTGTAGCAGTTACACGATTTCCAATCGTGCGCCCTCGACCGGACTAGGCGACATCTCCGTGCGACAAGCAATATTATATCTCAAGCACCGCAAAAAATCAAGAAAAACTTTTATTTACTGTCAAAGCTTAAAGCTTACATCCTTTGAAGTGGGCTCGTATGCGCGGTATTTAACTCCGGCGCTGTCAAACATACGCTTTGAAGCCATAACACCGTCGGTTTCGGCATATTTATCACACATATAAACAACCTCTGATATACCCGACTGTATTATAGCCTTTGCACACTCGTTGCAGGGAAAAAGTGTTGTATAAACCGTGCTGCCCGAAACAGAGCCATTATGCGAATTGAGAATGGCATTAAGTTCAGCATGGCACACATAAAGATATTTAGAGCCAAGTCCCTCGTTTTTATCCCAAGGGTATTCATCGTCACTGCAACAGTGCGGCATACCGTTATAGCCTACCGAGATTATTTTCTTTTCGCTGTCCACAATGCAGGCGCCGACCTGCGTTGATGGGTCCTTACTGCGCATTGAAGAAAGCACGGCAATACCCATAAAGTATTCATCCCATGTAAGATAATCTGAACGTTTCATAAAGCCACTCCCCTTATTGCAAATATTTTATCCTATTTTTTATGTGTTTGCAACATTTTTATTTATGCCGTCGATAACTGCCAAAAGCTCATCGGGTTTTTGTATAACGATTTTAGCACCGCTTTCGTATAATTCATCTGCGGTACGAAAGCCCCAAAGCTCGCCTACCGCGTGTGCTCCGCTTGAAATACCCGTCTTAATATCAACCGAGGAGTCACCTAAAAAAACACACTCATCGGGAGACACACCGAGCTTTTGCATAACAAAAATTGTTGACGCGGGATCAGGCTTTAATGGCATACCGTCACGCTTACCGCAAACATAATCAAAGGTGTCGCCGTACAATTTATTTATGATTATATCGGTCATTTCCTGCGACTTGTTTGTTACCACCCCAAGTTTGTATCCTCTGCTTTTAAGAGCTGTTATCAGCTCGGGAACGCCCTCATATATAGCCGTTTTATCGGTACTGTGTACACTGTAATAGGCATTAAAATCCTCTTTTACCGCATTTACCGTTTCAATATTTTTACAGCCCTCGGGTAGTGCGCGTTCAATCATTTTGGGTATTCCGTTACCTACAAAATATTTGAACTTTTCTACCTTGTGGGTATCAAAGCCATGAGCTTTCAGCGCGTAATTTACGGCATCGGCAAGGTCAAAAAGAGAGTTTACAAGTGTACCGTCAAAATCAAAAACAACAGCCTTAATCATACTTCCTCCCAATAAAGTAAAAGTCCCGAAAACAAAAGTTTTCGGGACAGTAATGCAAAAAGTTAAAATCAGTCAGCTCTTGTAACCTTGCCCGAACGCAAACAACGGGTGCAGGCATTAATATGACACGGAGTGCCGTTAACTATAGCCTTAACTCTTTTTACATTGGGTTTCCAAGTTCTGTTGGAACGTCTGTGCGAGTGGGAAACCTTAATTCCAAAAGCAATTTCTTTACTGCAGATATCACATTTTGCCATGGTCTGCACCTCCTTTAAGATTGGGCCGAAACAAATCGGTCACATAGCACGTGCTATAATAACACAAAACGCGCGATAATGCAAGCATTTTTTTAAAAAAATGAAAAAAATCAGTTTTCCTGATGTTTTGGTCGCAGCATAAGGTCACTTACAACCGTTTGTACAGGTCTGCCGTTATACAAAATAGCATAGCACTCATTTATTATAGGCAATTCAACATTGTATTTAATGGATAATTTATGAGCCATATCCGCGGCATAATACCCTTCTACCGTACCAACACTTTCAAGTGCTTCTTTAACCGGAACACATTTGCCCACAAGATTACCGAAACGGTTGTTACGGCTGTGACGTGATGTGCAGGTAACAACAAGATCGCCTATTCCCGAAAGGCCCGCAAAGGTGCGTTCATTTGCACCTAACGCAACACCGAGACGCATCATTTCGGCAAGTCCTCTTGTTATAAGCGCCGCCTTTGAATTATCGCCGAGTCCCAATCCGTCACAAATACCGGCACAGATGGCAATAACGTTTTTGAGTGCGCCGCCAAGCTCAACACCTATGACATCACTGGAGGTGTAAATACGCAAAAACTCATTTGAAAGCACGCTCTGAACTATCTCTGCAGCAGGCATTGATTTTGAAGCGGCAACGAGCGATGTGGGTATTCGGCGGGCAACCTCCTCGGCATGTGACGGACCCGAAAGCACTACAACGTTGCTTTTTGGAAGCTGTTCCGAAATAAGCTCGGAAAGTCTTCTTAAAGTGCCGCTTTCAAGGCCCTTGGAAACATTAACTATTATACCGAAATCTTTTTCTTCTTTAAGCCTTTCTACCACCGATTTAACGGCTATTGAGGGTACAGCCACAATGGTGATAAGCGAACCCTCCACACAAGATAAATCGCTTGTTATTTTTATGCTTTCGGGAAGATAAACACCTTCAAGCAATTTTTTGTTTGTTCTTTCCTTTGAAAGTAACTCAACCTCGTTTTCAAAGGGTGACCATATTGTAACATCGTGTCCGCACGAATCAGCCGACATGGAAAGCGCCATACCCCAACCGCCTGCGCCGAGTACTGTGATTTTTGCCATACCAATTACCTCTTAAAACCCATTTTCTTTTCCTCACCGGAAACAAGTCTCAATATATTATCCTTATGCCTGAAAAACACAATAAATATTATTATAAATCCGCATAAAGCCTGCGGCCAAAACTTCACGGTTTCGTCATAGAAAAATACCGAAACCAGAAATACCGTTAATGCTGCTATGAGCGAACTTATGGAAACTATTTTTGAAATCAGCCTTATAACCACAAAGATAAGAAGTCCCGCGGCTACGGCAATAGGACAGCAAAAGGCAAATATTCCTGCACCGGTTGCAACGCCCTTTCCGCCTTTAAAATCAAAAAACAGCGGAAAGACATGACCTAAAATGCAAAATACTCCGCATATATACGCGCCGTAAATCCCGACCGCCCAAGCCTCGCCGGTAGCAGCGGCAATGTATTTAAACATCGCCTCACCCAAAACGCAGGATAAATAGCCTTTAAGCATATCGCAGACAAAGGTGAGTATTCCCGCGGTTTTGCCGCCCACACGCATAACATTTGTGGTGCCGGCATTTCCGCTGCCGAAATTCCTAACATCCTTATCGGCAAAAAGCTTTGTGAAAATTACCGCAAAATTAACACTGCCTATAAGATAGGCACCCACAGCGGTAATTAAAGCCGTCAACCACATAGTTATTTTTCACCCCGTTCGCGAATAACAAATCTTACCGGTGTTCCCTCAAGCCCAAAGGTTGAACGTATCTGATTTTCAAGATAGCGCTGATAAGAAAAATGGAAAAGCTCCGCATTGTTGCAAAAACAAACAAATGTGGGAGGACAAACCGATGCCTGAGTCATATAGTATATTTTAAGTCTTCTGCCCTTATCGGTAGGCGGTTGAACGCGCGCGGTGGCATCGGCTAAAATATCATTAAGCTTACCGGTGGAAATACGCATTGTGTTTTGTGAATAAACAAACTTTATAAGCTCAAAAAGGCGGTCTACCCTCTGCCCCGTTTTTGCCGAAATAAATATAATCGGAGCGTACGGCATAAAAGAAAAGTCTTTCATAAGCTGTTTACGGTAGGCATCCATCGTCTGCCCGTCCTTTTCCACTATATCCCATTTGTTAACGGCGATTATGCACGCCTTACCCTGCTCGAGCGCAAGGCCTGCAACCTTTGAATCCTGTTCGGTAAAGCCGTCAACACCGTCAATCATTATAACACATACATTTGCCCGCTCAATAGCCATTTTTGCGCGCATAACACTGTATTTCTCGATTTTTTCCTCAACCTTGCTCTGCCTTCGCAGACCTGCTGTATCAATAAAATTGAACCTACCGTGCTTGTTTTCAATGAGTGTGTCTATCGAATCTCTTGTGGTGCCCGCGATATTCGACACAATAGACCTTTCCTCGCCCGAAACCGCGTTTACAAGCGAAGATTTACCGGCATTCGGCTTGCCTATAACGGCAACATCTATAACGTCCTCTTCCTCATCCTCAAAAGCAAAGTCGGGAATATGCTCATAAACCGCATCGAGCAGGTCACCGGTGCCGTGACCGTGTACCGAGGATACGGCAATCGGGTCACCTAACCCTAAATTGTAAAACTCATAATATTCCATGGGAAGCTCGCCAACGGTATCGCATTTATTTACGCACAAAACCACCGGCTTACCGCTTTTTTGAAGCATTGACGCGACCTCGGTATCCGAAGCGGTAACACCGCTTTTAAGGTCGGTAACAAAAATAATAACACAAGCGGTTTCTATCGCAAGGTTAGCCTGAGCACGCATGCTCGAAAGAATAACATCATCGGTTTTGGGTTCAATACCGCCTGTATCCACAAGCATAATCTTTTTGCCCTTCCACTCGGCATCACCGTATATACGGTCTCTCGTAACGCCGGGAGTATCGTCTACAATCGAAAGGCGCTTGCCTATAAGCTTATTAAACAATGTTGATTTGCCGACATTCGGTCTGCCTACGACCGCGACTATCGGTTTTGCCATAATTTCACCCCGTTATTCACCTAAAATCGCATATAAAAGCTCATAACCGCCGTTATCGGCAACGGCTACGTTTGTATCAAGTGCTTCTGCCAATTCAAAAACCGTGATACTGTCAAGGAACATATCTCTTTCGCTTCTTAACATACAAGCGGATATTATCAGCTCATCGCCCAAATCTTTACCCTTAAGTTGGTCAATTATATCGGTTGCCGTAACAAGCCCCGTAACTGTTATTTTCTCACCGAAAAAGTTATTTTTTATTTTGTACACATCGCAGGTTATAAAGCTGTACCGTTCCTCGCATTTTTTTGCAATTTCCGATATGAGCGGATATGCAGCCACACCCGTTGCGATGGTAACATGGCGTTTTTTATGTTTTTTCGGCTTGATGTTGGCAAATGCCTCTTGCACCTCGCTTTTTAAAAGCGCCCAAAGTCCCACGCCGTTTTCAAGCTGTAAAAAATCGCCGTAATATTCAGCATCGGGCATTTCCCTATTTGCCAAAAGATAAAACTCATCTGCGCCGTAACAACGCCTTTCACCGTACTTTTCAATACATTTATCGCCATATTTATCAATGATTTTAAGCACGTTTTCGGCAGAAGATTTATCAAAAGGTGTAAGAGGTGTTAAACCCTCGCGGTACTTTGTGAGTCCCACGGGAACTGCTGCTATGCACTCGATATTTTGAAGCTCGGTAAGGTCAAAAAGTGTTTTTTCAAGCTCAATGCCGTCATTATACCCGTGGCAAAGCACCAGTTGACAGTTCATTTTTATTCCCGCGTCGTTAAGCTTGTAAATCGCCTTTAACGACTCTCCCGCGTTTTTGTTTGCCATCATTTTAACACGCAGTTCGGGATTTGTTGTATGCACCGATATATTTATCGGGCTTATGTGCATTTTAATAATACGGTCTATCTCACTGTCGGTAATATTGGTAAGGGTGATGTAATTGCCGAAAAGGAATGAAAGGCGCGAGTCATCGTCCTTAAAATAAAGGCTTTCGCGCAGTCCTTTCGGAAGCTGGTCAATAAAACAAAATATACACTTATTGCGGCAGGAACGCTTTTTATCCATAAGATAGGTTTTAAAGGTAAAACCTAACTCCTCGTATTCGTCCTTCAAAATATCATACTGCGTTTGATTACCGCTTTTATCAAGTATAACCACACTTACCTCTTCGTTATTTTGATAAAACCTGTAATCAAGCACATCGGAAATCTTATTGCCGTTTATTGAAACGAGTGTATCGCCTGCGGAAATACCCAGATTTTCCGCAATGCTTTCTTTTTCAATACCTTCAATTATTACCGCCATAAAAACACCGCCATACTAAAAAACAAAGGGGGATTGCTCCCCCTCCGAAATTAAAGATATTACTCAGAAACCTTTACAACTTCACGGCCGTTATACTTGCCGCAAGCGGGACAAAGTCTGTGAGGGCGCTTATATTCGCCGCAGCTGGGGCACTTAACCAATGCCGGAGCTTCTAATTTCCATAAATTGTTTCTTCTCTTATCGCGTCTTGCTTTAGAGGTTTTTCTCTTCGGTACTGCCATAACAGGCACCTCCTTGATATAATGTATTTTAATTATTAAGCAAATCAAGTAATTTTGAAAGCCGAGGATCGACTTCCTTTTTATCGCACTGACATTCACCTGAATTGAGGTTTTTACCGCAGACTGCACACACACCCTTACAATTTTCACTGCAAAGATGCTTACTCGGTGCATCAAGCACAACCTCGGAGTAAATAAACTCATCAATATCAAAGGACATATCGGGAACGGTGATGATGGTATCACTTTCCTCCCCTTCGATAGATGTTGCGAGAACCTTATTTACCGAAAAGGTGTGCGGATTGGAAACAACCTCACCGCAACGGTCACACGGTGCTTCATAAAAATAACTGATTTCAAGATCAAGCAAGACCACACTTGCCCTATTAGATATGCACCCTTTTGCGCTTACGGGATTTTTGAGCGGAAAATAACCCGAAAACTCAATAGATGACAAATCAAGTTCGTAATCAATCGGCAACGAAGCATTATCGTTTGCAAAGATACGTTTTAAATCAATTACCATTATTCACCTCATGTGCCAAAAATGCCACAAAGAATATTATATAATGGGATATATTCTTTGTCAAGCAAAAGTTGCTTTATTTGAACATTTTGGCTACTACCGGAACAAGCTCCTTCATATTTGTGTTGGTGGAGTTTATGCAAAGATCATAGTTTTCGATATCGCCCCATCTGTATCCGGTGTAATACTCATAATATTTGGAGCGGTTTTTATCAACGAGCTGAACCTGCTTCTTGGCTTCCTTCTCGGTGAGATAATCCTCATCGTCACGGCGCTTATCAAGACAGCGCTTTACTCTGCTTTCCATTGTGGCGTAAACATATATACGGTAAGGATTCATCTCTCTCAAAATGTAATCAGAGCATCTGCCTACGAAAAGGCAGTCCGACTTAGAAGCAAGGTCTTTTATTATCTCATCCTGAGCCGTAAAAATAGACTGGAAACGCTTAATGGCATAATCATCAACATAGGTAAGGCTGTGACCTACGGTGATAGGATAAAGATTATGAGGCTTTCTGTCAACAATCTGACGGACATAATCCTCGGAAAGTGAAGTGTGCTCGGCGATGGCGGTAATTACTTCCTTATCATAGTAAGCAATTCCGAGCTCTTCTGCGAGCCTTCTGCCGAACTCTCTGCCGCCGCTGCTGAACTGACGGCTTACGGTGATGATTTTATTCATATTTTTTTGCCTCCGAAATCATAAATTATTTAGATAAATTATATCACGGATTTCCATTATTGTCAATAAAACACTATGTATATGCAAAAGAAAATATATTGTTATTCTTCGGATTTTTTTAACTTTTTATTTTTAGGCTCGGGGCGGGTAATATGTCTGTTCTTACGGTATTTCAGTATGTTGTATACAAGGCAGCAAAGCACTATTATAGAGCACGTATTGGTGCAAAGGTAAGCTACACCGCTGCCGTTGACAACAAGATTTATCGCATATATTTCACCTAAGACAACTCCGCCAAGCACCATAAGATATGTTTCGATATTAATATTTTTCGAGAACTTTGTTCTCCTTATTGTGAGTATCTGAGGAATATAACCGATAGTAAGTAAAACACCTGATGCTATCTGTATCACATTCAACAGCTTTTCCATATTTTGACCCCCCTGCTCGGTATAAAACCGAGTATGTGTAAATTATACCTGTTTTTTTAATAAATTGATTATACAGTATGTTTACCAAAAGTGCAACTGCATTGTTTGCAAGCGATTATCATTGATTTCAGTTCGGAAAACCTATTGCAAAAGGCTGATTAATTGCGAATTATACAAAGCAAAAACAGAGCCTAACCCGAATTGGGTCAGGCCCTGCCTGTGGTGCGGGTAACAGGAATTGAACCTGCATGAAATTGCTTTCACTAGAACCTGAATCTAGCGCGTCTGCCAGTTCCGCCATACCCGCAAATTTAATTGCCTGACTATTATACATTTTAACTTTAAAAATGTCAATGAAAAATTAAAGCGCAAATGTCGGTGCTATAAACCGTGCATCTGCGCTTTATGGTATTATTTTATGCTGAAATCCTCATAATCGAGCGTAAGATTCGGATTGTAATACGGGTCTCCGGCTTCAAGCTCTTTTTTCCAGCGGGTTAGAAAACGCTGTATTTCTCCCTTAAAGCGCTCTTTCTTTTGGGGGGTATCCTCATCATTGCCGCGGGATATCGACTCGTAATGGTAAAGCTCGCAATACGGTGTAAACACTATAAGGTAACCCGCTTTTCTTATGCGCATACAAAGATCAATATCGTTAAAGGCAACCTTAAAGCTTTCATCAAGTCCGCCAACCTCTTCATAGACCTTTCTCGGCATCATGATACAAGCCGCCGTTACAGCCGACAAGTTTTGCTGATATGCCGCTCTGCCGAAATATCCGGCAGTGCCTTTCGGAAAATGCTTGAACGCATGACCGGCAAGTGTCAGTAATCCTATTACAACACCTGCGTGCTGGATAGTATTGTTAGGATAATAAAGCATCGCGCCCACGGCACCCACATCACTGCGCTGTGAATACATAAGCATTTCCTGTATCCAGTCGGGTGAAATTATTTCAACATCGTTATTAAGCAAAATAATATGCTCACCGCTTGTAAACTTAAAGCCAAAATTGTTTATCGCGGAGTAATTAAACTCGTTTGGTTCGGGCTTATATACAACCACCTTAACATTGGGATATTTTTTGAGCGTATCATAGTACCTGAAGGTTTCCTCGTTACTGTTATTTTCAATTATTACGATTTCATAATTATCATAAGTCGATTTTGTGATAATCGAATTAATACAGCGTGACAACTCATTCACATGATTATAATTTGGAATTATTATTGAAACCAAGGGTTTGCCGATTATATCATACTTAATTCTGTATATATTGGGATGTACCGTTGAGCTTTCAACCGTTCCTTTAAGCCCCACGCGTTCAAGGTGCTCTTTTACCGCATTAATACCCGCGGTAATGGTGTAGGGCTTTGCGTAAGGATCCGATGCAACAGATGCTTTGCTTACGCGCCAACGATAAAGTATTTTCGGTATGTGTACTATGTTTTGCGCTTTTTCGGTAAGGCGCAAAACAAGATCGTGATCCTGACTGCCGTCAAACTCTTTTCTGAAACCGCCTACAACATCAAGCAGGGATTTTTTAAATACGGTAAAATGGCATATATAATTGTTTGCGCGAAGATTATCAGGAGCAAAATCAGGTTTGAAATGCGCATCGTAAAACTTTTTACCGAGTTTGTCAAACTTATCCTCGTCACAGTAAATAAAGTCGGCATTTTTCTCGTTGATAACCTTTGTGTATTCAAAAAGCGCGCTCGGGTGCAGAATATCATCGTGGTCAAAAAGTGCTATATAATCACCCGTAGCCATTTCGATGCAGGCATTGGTGTTCTCGGAAATGCCCTTATTTTCACTGAGCTTTTTGTAAAGAATACGCTTATCGGATTTTGCCAGTTTTTTGCAGTATTCACCCACAAATGCAAAATCATCGGTACTGCCGTCTGCAAGACAAAGCTCCCAATTATCATAGGTTTGATTTTTTACCGAAGCTATCATTTCGGTAAGAAACTCTTTGGGTGTGTTGTAAAGCGGTACCAAAATACTGTATTTAACCCGTGCTTTAAATTGATAATTGCTTTCATATTCCCGCTGTTTTTTTGAAATTGTCTGCGGTACTGATGTTGTGTTAGTGTGGGCTTTAATATAATTTTTGCATATTCGTACCGCGCCTTTAGGCCCGCTTTTTATAAGGCGTTTCAGTCTTATGCAAAATCTTAACAGCTTTTCGTTCTTTGCAATAAGGTTTTTAAGCCGTTGAGATACCGCACGCGCAGGTTTTGTCAATTTCCAGAAAAAGCTGTTCCTATATTCGGAAATTATATTATTTGCCAAAGCAATTTGATTTTTTTGATCATTAACCGTATCACGCAATGATTTATTATCGGCTCTCAAAACTATGAGTTCCTCTTCATTTGCACTCAATTTATCGGATATTTGTGCTAATTCTTTATTTAATTTGGATATTTGTGATTTATCGTCTTTTCTTAAGTTTTCTTCTGCCGTTTTCTCATAATAAGCACGCTGGGTTTGAAGAGCATACAGATCCTTAAGTGTGAACCCGAACTTTTTTTCTGCGATTTCAGCATATTCCGGAATATTCAGCAATTCGGAAAGCCTTGTTATTGCAAGCACATTATTTTCCGGTATGGCACGAATCGAATTTTTAAACACAAAAGCTTTTTCGAGCTCGATTTCCATAGCGTTGTGTTCACCGTTGAAAAATAGTTTATCAGAAAAAGTTTTTAAGAAAAGATCATTTGGGCAGGTTCTGATAAGCCGGTCGATAATTCTGACATATTCATTGTTGTGAGCCGTCCATTTTAAATCGTCCATATTGCTGTTTTTGTTTTCATGGACTCTGACATGAGTGAGCGGCTTTTCTATACAATAAATCGGGGTGACCAGCAAGCTTCTCAGCCAATAATCAAAGTCCTGCAAATAGCATAAAGAGACATCATAAGGACCTACGGTACCGAATATTTCTTTTCTTCCCATAACGGCACAGTGGCATAAATGATTTGCATTGTCAAACAAATAACGCAACATTTCATGCTGCTGTAAATTCGGCATATTATAGACATCTTTCAATGCGTAAAAATTATCTCCCGCGGGATTTCCGCTTTCATCGATTAAATCAGCCCAAGTAAAACACATTGCGTATTCCCGATGATTATTAAGAAATTCAACCTGTTTTTCAATTTTATCGGGCTCCCACAAATCGTCAGCATCAATATGTGATATATATTCGCCTTTGCAAAGCGAAAGGCCATAATTACAAGAATACGGATACTGACGGTTTATATCGTTTTTTACGGTTTTAATTCTTGTGTCGTTAAAAGAATTGATGATTTCTTCCGTTGCATCGGTTGAACAGTCATCAACAATAATAATTTCAAGATTTTTGTAGGTTTGATTTATAACCGAGTTAAGAGTTTCACGTAAAAACCTTTCGCCGTTATATACGCATATAAAGATACTTACTAATTCAGAATCCATGAATTCACCCTAAATCTGAGAAGTTTTATTTTATGTTAACACAGCAGCCAGTTGATGTCAATAGTTAGAGAATATCCGATGCGCCGTTTAAGGCCGCAAAATAATACAGTGTCTGCTTTCTTAACACATTATTAACAAATAAATTGTATAATTGCTTTATCATGCAAAAAAGGTGATTTTTATGCGACAGTTCAAATCAGAATCAAAACGTCTTATGGATATGATGATAAACTCCATCTACACCCATAAGGAAATCTTTTTAAGAGAGATAATTTCAAACGCTTCGGACGCAATAGACAAGCTTTATTTTCGTTCGCTAACCGATGAAAATGTAGGCATTTCGGCAAGTGAATTCGAAATAAAAATAGAGCTTGATAAAGAAAACCGTATAATCCGTGTTACGGATAACGGCTGCGGTATGACCGAGGATGAGCTTGACAAAAACCTCGGCACCATAGCAAAAAGCGGCTCTCTCGCCTTTAAAAACGAAAACGAAAAAGCCGAAAATGTGGACATAATCGGTCAGTTTGGCGTAGGATTCTATTCAGCTTTTATGGTGAGTGACAAGGTTACGGTTGAGTCGCTCGCCTACGGCGAAAGCAAGGCTTACCGCTGGCAATCCGAAGGAGCAGACGGTTATACCGTAGAGCCGTGCGATAAGCAAACCGTGGGCACGGTGGTTACCATGCATTTAAAAGAGGATAACGGTGATGAAAAATACAGCGAGTATCTTGACCAGTACCGTATAAGCTCACTTATCAAGAAATATTCGGATTATATCCGCCACCCGATAAGAATGGCGTTTGAAACCAAAAAGCCCGTAGAAGGCAAAGAAAACGAATATGCCGATGTTACCGAGATACGCACGCTCAACAGTATGATTCCGCTTTGGAAGAAATCAAAATCCGAAGTAAAAGACGAGGATTATAACAATTTCTATAAGGAAAAGTTCTTTGATTTTGAAGACCCCGCAAGGGTTATACACACAAGCACCGAGGGGCAGGCGACATATAATGCGCTTTTGTTTATTCCCGCCCATGTGCCCTTTGACTATTACACCAAGGATTTTGAAAAAGGCTTGCAGTTATATTCAAAAGGCGTTCTTATAATGGATAAGTGCAAGGACCTCCTCCCCGACCATTTCAGTTTTGTAAAGGGTCTTGTTGACAGCGAGGATCTCTCACTCAATATTTCCCGTGAGATGCTCCAGCATGACGGTCAGCTCAAGCTGATTTCAAAAACGGTTGAAAAGAAAATTAAATCCGAGCTTGAAAAAATGCTTAAAAACGATCGTGAAAATTACGAAAAGTTCTTCAAAGCATTCGGTACACAGCTGAAATTCGGCATTTACAACGGATACGGTATGAACAAGGATCTTCTTAAAGACCTCATTCTGTTTATATCCTCATATGAGAAAAAACAGACAACCCTTAAGGAATACCTTGAAAGAATGCCTGAAAGTCAAAACGATATCTATTATGCCTGCGGTGAAACTGCCGAGAAAATCGAAATGCTGCCGCAGTGCGACAGTGTTAAAGAAAAAGGCTTTGAGGTGCTCTATCTCACCGAAAATGTGGACGAATTCACCCTTAAAATGATGGCAGACTACGAGGGTAAAAAGTTTGTTAATATCTGCGATGAACAGTTTAACCTTGAAACCGATGATGAAAAGAAAGCAACCGAGCAAAAGAACGAGCAGAACAAGGCTATGTTTGATGAAATCAAAAAAGCCATTGGTGACGGTGTTAACACCGTGCGCTTTACCTCAAAGCTTAAAAATCACCCCGTTTGCCTTACGAGTGAGGGCGGCATATCACTTGAGATGGAAAAAACTCTTAACGCGATGCCGGGAAACGAGCAAAGCATAAAGGCACAGATAGTACTTGAAATTAACGAAAACCACCCTATTGCCGATAAACTTATTTCACTTTACGAAAGCGATAAAGAAACGCTTGATAAATATTCAAAGCTCCTTTATGATGAGGCTTGTCTTATAGGCGGTAAGGCTCTTGAAAATCCTGCCGAACACAGCAAGCTTGTAAGTGAACTGATGATAAAATAAAATTAGAGCATAAAAAAAGAGGATGCCATGACATCCTCTTTTTCATTTGCTATCATTTGAAAACGTGTGCAAAATAATCGGTTGAAAGCACATCGCTGCAATATTTTATCTTATTTCGCACAATTGATTTGACGTTTTCAACATATCCCTCGGGAACAACGGTGGTTTCGCTTGCGGGGGTAAACTTTCCGCTGCTTGAAATATAAGTTCCGAGTTCGGTTTTCCAATCATAACCGCTGTTGAACACAAGTGCATCTGCATCCGAGAACACATCGCGTCCCACCATAAATCTTGAATCAAACTCAAGCCCGAAAAGGTTTTGGAGAGTGGGCAAAATGTCAAGACTGAATGTGGGGGCGGAAACAACTATCGGCTTTTCTTTTTCAAGTGAGCCGCACCAAAGTATAAGTCGGTTATGGTCGCGCTGTAAATTGTTTGTAGGCGTAAAGCCGTAAAGCTCGGCAAGGTACGGCATATCTCCGAGCCGTGTACCGTCATCAAGTCCGTAAGGAAAATGGTCAGCCGAAATACAGATAACGGTATCGTTTATCTTGCCCTTTTCTTCAAGCTGTTTAAGGGTATATTCAAGCGCGCGGTCAAGCTCAATATTTGCCGCAAGATACCCCTTTACTTTATCGGAATAGGAAAGTCCATCAACAAAGTCCCAGTTTTTATCCGTCATGGTGTTGCCTGAACGCGAATAGCCCGAATGACCGCTTACCGACATATAGTATATGTTGAAATGCTCTTTATCAATGTAGGTAGGCAATGTACCCACAAGCATCTCAAGGTCACTTTGAGGCCAACAGTTCGTTACATACTGCTCCATACCGTTGCCGTAACCCATAAATCCATCGGAATATCCAAGGTTTATATGGGTTTTATTTCGGTCATAAAACGTATAGGAATTGTTGTGGAAAGCCTTACCGTAATAACCTAAACGGTTGAGCTGATTACCCATTGTAAAGTAAAGGTTATGCGTGGCGGAGTTTTTAAACGACCTGCCCTCCTGTGACGGCAGCATACCGAGAAGGTTCTGATACTCGCCACCTGTTGTACCTGCGCTTGCAGGCTGATAATAATCGGTAAAGTTTATACCCTTTGTGGCAAGGCGGTAAAGTGTGGGTGTAAGATTTTCGTCAATAACCTCGGCACTGAACGCCTCGGCAGTTATGAAAATAAGGTTTTTACCTTTGAAAATACCGGTATATTTATTTTTCTTCGAGGGTGTAAGCGAAGAAACATAATCATGAAGTCCCTGTACAGTACGGTTGCTCTCGGTCGATTTAAGCGTTTCAAAATCAATATCCATCTTGTTATAGCCGTATTCAACCGGCTTTGTATTGGTTTCAACCGCTTTTTTACTTTTCTTAGTTTTTTCAACCTTTTCAAATTCGCCGGAGGAATTAGTTTTGAAAATTATATGTGAAATATCAAGACGCAGACCTGTAACAAGACCGAAATCCGGAACGGCATCCTGAAAGGTGTACTCCTTACCGTATTTATCGGAATACTTGCTGCATTTAACCGCAACAAAACCGATAACAAAGAAGAAAACCGCCATAAATCCCGCAATTATTCTCCGTATCATATCACTGCAGCGGGCGGGAATAAGCTTTTTACCGAATATGCAATAAAGTACTATGGGCAACGCATAAATCAAAATAACCGCTATTCCCGAAAAACTCAAAATCAATTCAAAAGTTTGGGCGGCAAAACCGGTTGCAACACCGCCTGCTCCGCCGACTATGGTATTGATATCATAATAAATCTTGAACGCACGGAAAACGAAATATTCAATCAAAAACGGTATTGCCGTAAGCGACAATAAAACAATGGTGATTATCCTATTGGCCTTTTGGCTTTTGAAAATCGAGGCAAGCAAATATCCTATTGCGCCATAACAAGCGGAAAACAACAGAACAATCAAAATACTCGCAAATGAAAACCTGCCCGAAGTTACGATTTTAAAGATTATCTCATAGTAAAAGGTTACAAGCGGGAACAAAAGGTATAACGGCCATTTGTTCTCATTTTTGATATTATGTTTCAAAACGTTTCACTTCCTACAGTATATTGTATCAAATCTAAAACAAAAAATAAAGTACAAAATGTAAAAAAACGTCGTTTTGTGCAAAATATTTTATTTTCAGTATCCATTATTGTAATTACTCGGCAAATAGACGGTTTACTTAATTTTTTGTTGCCTTTATGACTGTAATGTTTTATAATTATTTAAGTATATTATGCTTTTGCGGAAGTGATGCTTTACGGATGTACGACTGAATGACACTGTCACCATGAAAAAATCTCACCCGTGCGGATGTAACACATTTACCGTTATTCGTGTGGGAATGGATTTTAAGTTAAAGTGTGAAAAATGCGGTCATGTGGTTATGATACCGCGTTCAAAAGCCGAAAAAGGCATAAAGGCAATTCATCGGGAGGAACAGTAACTACTTATGTTTGAAAATCTTTCAGCAGTTGAAAGCATGTACGAGCAGATAGGCATTGAGCTTACAAGACCCGAAACCGCTTCTGATACCGCAACTTTTACAAAACTTATGAAGGAGCACGGTGAGCTTACCCCACTTGTTGAAAAGTACCGCGAGTACAAAGCCGCGGTAAACAATGAACAGGAAGCAAGGGAATTACTCGAAAGCGGTAATCTCGATAAGGATTTCAAGGAGCTTGTTGAGGAAGAGTACGAAACCGCAAAAAACGACATTTCACGCATACAAGACGAGCTCAAAATACTATTATTACCGAAAGACCCGAATGATTCCAAAAATGTTATCGTGGAAATCCGCGGCGGTGCGGGCGGAGAGGAAGCGGCACTGTTTGCGGCATCGCTTTTCCGTATGTATTCGATGTATGCCGAAAGCAAGCATTATACGGTGGAAATAACCAATGCAAACGAAACCGAGCTTGGCGGCTACAAGGAAATAAGCTTTATGATAGAGGGCACGGGTGCCTATTCAAAGTTTAAATACGAAAGCGGCGTTCACCGCGTTCAGCGCGTGCCCGATACCGAAACTCAAGGCAGAATACACACCTCCACCGTAACGGTAGCGGTGCTTCCCGAGGCTGACGAGGTTGAGGTGGACATTAACCCTGCCGACCTTAAAATCGACACCTTCCGTTCATCGGGAGCGGGCGGTCAGCATATCAATAAAACCTCATCGGCAATACGAGTTACACACATTCCCACAGGTATGGTGGTTGAATGTCAGGACGAGCGAAGCCAGTTTAAAAACAAGGAAAAAGCTCTGAAGGTTTTACGTGCAAGACTTTATGATGAAGCCAAAACCGAGCACGATGCCGCTATCGCGTCCGACCGTAAAACGCAGGTGGGAACCGGTGACCGCAGTGAAAGAATAAGAACCTATAATTTCCCTCAGGGCAGAGTTACCGACCACCGTATAGGTCTTACACTTTATAAGCTTGACGATATTATGAACGGCAATATTGATGAAATTGTTGAAGCGCTCATAACACACTACCGTACCAAAGCACTTGAAAATCAGGAGAACGAGGGTTAATCTTTCATGCAAACATTAATACTTGACACTTTAAACGGTGATTATGAGGAATGTACTGATATTGCCGCAAGACTACTTAACAACGGGAAAACAGTTGCGATACCCACCGAAACCGTTTACGGACTTGCCGCCTCTGCTTTTGATGATAATGCTATCAAGAATGTTTTTATTGCCAAAGGCAGACCGCAGGATAATCCGCTTATAGTTCACATATCCGATATGGAAATGTTAAATCTTGTTGCGGTGGATATTCCCGATATTGCTTACCGTCTTGCAGATGCATTTTGGCCGGGGCCGTTTACGATGATACTTAAAAAATCTCCGAAAATCGCAAATAGCGTAAGTGCCGGACTTGATACTGTTGCGGTAAGAATGCCGAGTGATAAAACTGCGCATGATATAATCAAAAAAAGCAATATTCCGCTCGCTGCACCTTCCGCAAATATTTCGGGAAGGCCGAGCCCTACAACCGCAAAACACGTAATATACGATCTTAACGGCAAGGTTGACGGTATTGTTATCGGAAACGACTGCGAGGTTGGAGTTGAATCTACCGTTATTTCCCTGATAGACAAACCGAAAATCCTGCGTCCCGGACGTGTAACATACGAAATGTTAAAAGAAATAATACCGGAAATCAAGATAGATAACGCGGTTTTAACTATGCCTGCCGATAACGCAAGGGTTGCATCCCCCGGTATGAAATACAAGCATTATGCACCCTCCACCGATGCATATCTTATCTGCGGCAGTACCGATAAATACTGCGAGTATGTAAACCTTCACAGCGATGCGCTTGCCTTATGCTTTAAAGAGGATGCCGATAAAATAAACATAAAGCATCTTACTTACGGCAGTGCAAAAGACGAAACCACACTCGCAAAAAATGTTTTTACTTCGTTGAGGGAAGCTGATGAATTCGGCTGTGATAAAATACTTATACACGCACCTTCAAAAAGCGGCGTGGGTCTTGCGGTTTATAACCGCCTGATAAGAGCCGCAGGATTCAGGGTGATAGAATTATGAAAATAACATTAGGTCTTACGGGTCCTACCGGTGCAGGCAAATCCACCGCGGCGCTTTTCTTTTCCGAAAACGGTTTTAAGGTGATAGACTGCGACCTTGTGGCGCGTGAGGTAACACAACAAAATTCGCCCGCTCTTAAAAGCCTTTGTAAAGTATTCGGTGACGGTATTCTTGATGATAACGGTGCCTTAAACCGCAAAAAACTTGCCGCCATAGCCTTTTCAACACCCGAAAAAACCGAACTGCTCAACAATACGGTTTTACCTTTTATTTCCGAAGCGGTCTTAAAAGAAGCCGAGGGCTCAGATGCTGTTTTGCTTGATGCTCCCACCCTTTTTGAAAGCGGGCTTGACCGTATTTGCGATAAAACAATTTGCGTGTTCGCCGATGAAAAATTACGGCTTTCCCGTATAACCGAACGTGACGGTATTTCGCTCGAGGAGGCATTACTTCGTATGTCCGCCGGCAAAAAAGAGGCATACTATAAAGAACGCGTTGACTTCTTTTTGATGAATAACGGTGACGGTGAACAGCTCCGCTCACAGTTATCCCATATATACAAATCTTTATCGGAGGTATAAAAATATGTCTGAAGATGCACAAAAGGAATTAAAAGAACAGCTGTTTATTAAGCGCAAAAACGGTCTTTCCACTGTAAGCGAAGACGTAATTGACTCTGCTTTCAAGTATTGCGACGGTTATATGGCGTTTATTAATGCTGCAAAAACCGAACGCGAGGTTACCGATGAAGCCATTGAAATGGCAAAGAAAAACGGTTTTCGTGATTTTGACCGC
Organism: Acutalibacteraceae bacterium; assembly: GCA_045641225.1. GTDB lineage: Bacteria > Bacillota > Clostridia > Oscillospirales > Acutalibacteraceae > UBA737. Next base: position 17,063 of record JAZUGP010000013.1, on the reverse strand, counting down.
AAAGCCGAGTATAAGACCGGTGACAGAGTTATTTTTAACAACCGCGGAAAAGCTGTTGCCTTTGCGGTTATCGGCAGTGAGGATATTGAAAACGGCCTTAAAATCACCGCCGCGCATATTGACTCGCCCCGTCTTGACATCAAGCCCAATCCTCTATACGAGGATACCGACCTTGCGCTGCTCAAAACACACTATTACGGCGGTATAAAAAAGTATCAGTGGACCGCAGTACCTCTTTCTTTACACGGTGTTTTTGCAAAGAAGGACGGAACTGTTATTAAGGTTTCGATAGGAGAAAAGGACAACGAGCCTAAGTTTGTGATAAACGACCTTCTCCCCCATCTTGACAAGGAACAGTCCAAGCGCCCGATGCCTGAGGTGATAAAGGGTGAGGAGCTTAACGTACTTGTAGGCAGTATGCCCTTTAAGTCAGATGAAGGCAGTGAGCTTGTAAAGCTCAACATTCTTAAGCTTTTAAATGAAAAATACGGCATAACGGAGGAGGACTTCCTATCCGCAGAGCTTGAAATGGTGCCGGCAACAAAATGCTGTGATATTGGCTTTGACCGCTCGCTTATCGGCGGATACGGTCAGGACGACAGGGTTTGCGCCTACCCCGCACTTACCGCACTTCTTGATATCACCGCGCCCAAAAAAACCGCGCTTGCCATTCTTGCCGATAAAGAAGAAATCGGTTCGGACGGCAGTACCGGTCTTAATTCCGATTTTCTCACCCACTGCGTAGGTGACCTCTGTTTTGCCCTCGGCGGCGATGTTACGGTGACGCTTCGCAATTCGCAGTGCTTATCTGCGGATGTTAACGCAGGTGTGGACCCGACCTTTAAGGATGTTCAGGATCCGCTTAACGCATCATACCTCAACTATGGTGTTGTTGTTACCAAATATACCGGTTCTCGCGGTAAGTACGGCACATCAGATGCATCTGCTGAATATGTTGCAAAGGTTCGCGCAATGCTTGACCGTGAAAACATTTTGTGGCAGATAGGTGAGCTTGGCAAGGTTGATGCGGGCGGTGGCGGTACCGTTGCTGTTTATATCGCCAACCACGGTGTTGACGTTGTTGACCTCGGTGTTCCGGTGCTTTCAATGCATGCGCCCTTTGAGACCACCTCAAAGCTTGATGTTTATATGTGCTACAGAGCCATGTATGAGTTTATGAAATAAAATCTGTATATAAAATAACGGCTTCCCGTGATTTTCGGGAAGCCGCATTTTTTATACTTACTGTTTATTCGAGCACTGTTGTGTTTAAAAACTCAACGGTTATATCATTATCCGGAAAAACAAGCGATACCGGTAAACCTGTGGGAGATACGGTCAATTCATATTCAATACCGTTTTTCTTTTTCTTTAAGGTATAGTTGCCGCTATCACTTTTAACTGCGTTTTCGCCGTTGTTTACGGCACTCAGCACATCAAACAGAACAAGCGCCGCATTGTTTTGCTTCACATCATTTATATTTTGCTCATAGCAAAGTCCCAAATACTCGGTTTTAACTGTTTCGCCGTCAAAGCTTATCTTCATTCCGGCAAGCGATTCCGGTTTTTTAACAACGGCAGACATTTCACCTTCTTTTGAGGTTACGGTATCAACCGAATAATTTTTGCCGTTGTACTTAATTTCCGCCGTAAACGAAATACCGTTTACAATAGGTCTTATCTCGGCTTTTTTGCCGCAGCCGATAAGCAAAACCATAAATAGTACCAATAAAACCGCCGATGCTTTTTTCAACAAAACCACTCCGTTTTACAGCACCGTTTTAAGGCCCTCTATTATGTCCCTCGGCAGCAGCGAGCGCTCATTATTGCTTTTAAGCGCAGCATCAGCAGCAAGACCGTGATAATAAACGCCGTCAAGCGCGGCTTTAAGCGGACTTTGCCCCTGTGCCAAAAATGAAACGATAATACCTGCGAGAACGTCACCGCTGCCGCCGGTTGCCATACCGGCATTTCCCGTTGTGTTAAAGAATACCCTGCCGTCCGGCGAAGCAATTACCGTTCGCGCAAATTTAAGTACAACAACGCAGGAATTTTGCATTGAAAAGCTTTTGGCATACTTTACGGGGTCAAGCTCGATTTCTCTAACCGTTGTATGACAAAGGCGCGACATTTCTTTCGGGTGAGGTGTAACAATAACCGGTGCTTTTATTTTTCTAATAATATTTATATCCGAACTCACGGTATTTATTCCATCAGCATCAATAACCACCGGTATATCATTGATGTTAAGAAGAATGTTTTTTATCATCGCTGAAGCCGCGGGACTGTTTCCCATACCGCAGCCTATAAGCACCGCGTCACTTTTTTCGGTTTCTCTAAGCAGCAGATTTGCATCAATCTCCGAGCAACCGTAAATATCACACGGAACGGGCACCGTTACCGCCTCAAAAACATCAGCGCAAAACGGCGCATAGTTTTTTTCGTTAACAATAGCTCTTACTATTCCCGCACCGCTTCTCAGTGATGCAAGGCAGGACATAATCTGAGCGCCGCACATACCGTAATTGCCGCATATATTAAGTACCGTTCCGAAATCGCCCTTATTTGCAAAGGCGGGGCGCTTTATGCTCTCGGGTACGGGTGTTGTAAGATAACTGTATGATATAGGTGCTATGCCGATATCAACAACGGTCCATTCGCCGCAGTATTCACCCGTGAGCGGCATATAAAAGCAGGACTTCGGAGCAATAAAGGTTACGGTGAAATCAGCTCTTACGGCGCATACAGGCTCAGCGGCACCGTCACACTCAATACCCGAGGGAATATCAACAGATATCTTAACCCCCGAGCAAAGATTTATTTTATCAATAACATTTTGTACCGCTTTATCTTCCCTATACGAATATCCGATGCCGAAAAGCGCATCTATTATATAATCATATTCATCGTCAAATCCGCTTAAAAGCGGCAGTTTTAAATCGGATACATATTCACTTGCAGGATACTTTTCGGGAATACCGAGCGGAAACACGCACGATACATAAGCACCAAGCTCAAGAAGCCTTTTCGCGATTACGGCGCCGTCTCCCCCGTTGTTTCCTTTTCCGCAAACAACGAGTATCTTTTTGGCTTTGATATTATATTTTTGCGCTATAACCAAAGCCGCTCCTTCACCTGCGTTTTTCATCAAATCGGCTAAAGAAAAAATGCCGTTTGAAACGGCATTTTGCTCTGCCGCCAATATGTCACTACGGTTAAGTATTTTCATAGACGACTCATCCTTTAATAATTATTTAAACGCCGAATTGGAAACAAATTTCGGCATAAACTTTTTCATCGACTCTTTAATATCATCGTTTGGAGCTATAACAAGCAGTGTTTTGCCCTTGCCCTCCTCGAATATCGTTACGGCGTATGCCTCATTGGTTGGATTTGCGGCAATAACGGTTTTGTTAAATGACGCATTTCTTGCATTGGGATTATATTTTTCAACACCCGATACGTTTTCAAGTGAAAAGCTTAAATCTCTTTTCCGCGAGCTCTTTGCGATTATGCGGTCAATATCCATAATTCCGTTTGTTACGATATACTCATATTCAATAAAAAAGCGGCGGGAAAGATAGTAAGCACCGTAACCCGCACCGCAGGCAATTATGAGTCCGAAGCTTCCGGTAAACAAAAACGCAACCACCGAGACCGCAACCGCCGCAAGCCATATACAAATGATAGCAGCATATTTACCCGCTGTTTTTTTGATAGCAACAATTTGCTCGTGAAAAGTATCCATAATGTGTAACTCCTATAATATTATTACTTGAAATATAATATATTTTATTATATAATTACTAAAAATGCAAGAATAAAGTATGAGGTGAAAAAAATATGCGTATCAAAAGCGAATACACTGTTAAAAAAATTGACGGCGAAAACATAATCGTTTCAACTCAGGGTAAGTCACTCAACACTTCAATAAGGCTTACCGCAATCACTTCTTTTATGTTCCAAGCATTAAAAAGTAAAAATATGTCCAAAGAAGAACTGCTCAGCGCTGTGCTTGATAACTTTGATATTTCTACCGTTCTTGCGCTTTGCGATATAGACATATTTGTAAGAACCTTAACAGAAAACGGAATTATCGAACAATGAAGACTGATAAAAAATCACTTGCATTTATCAAGGAAAACGTTAAAAAGTATTATCCGGCAATAGCCTTAATATCGCTTATGAACATAGCCGTTTCGGTTATGCTTATTCTGCTTGCAAGATATTCAAGAGATATAATCAATTCAAGTATAAATCTTAAAGAAAAGGCGACAGCTATCGGAATAATCATTCTGATACAGATAACGGTAAGTATTTTATCATCATTTATATCAGCCGCCGTTTCGGGCAAAATTACGATTTTACTGCGCAAAAAGATATTTAACGAGCTTTCCGGAAAAAAGTTTTCCGAAATATCGGATATTCACTCGGGAAATATTCTCAACAGTATGACCTCTGATGTAGCATCGGTTGTAAGCGGCTCTGTAACAATTATTCCGCAGCTGTGCTCAATGCTTTCAAAAATAACAGTAGGTCTTATAGCTCTTTTCACCGAAAATTGGATTTTGGCTTTGGTTGTTGTTTTTGCAGGGGCGATTTTGCCGCTTATAGGCAGACTGCTCAGCCCGTTTTATAAAAAACTTCACAAGCTCGTTCAAAGCTCAGAGGGTAAAACGCGCTCGTTTTTGCAGGAATGTCTTGCCAATATCACCGTTATCAAAACCTTCGCGGGTAATGACTCGGTAAATGATAAGCTTAATGAGTATATGAGCATTAACTACGGTTACAAGATACGCCAAAATGTTTTTTCAACAGTTATATCAACCTCGCTCTACACAGTGTTCACGGTAGGATATTACGCGGTTGTTGTGTGGGGTGCTGCCACAGGGCTTTCATTCGGCAATCTTTATTATTTTTTACAGCTCATATCAATTCTCCGAGCGCCGCTGCAAAACATTTCGGGATTGCTCCCGAGATTTTACGGTATGACAGCCTCCGCCGAGCGCATTACGGAGTTGCTTGACAAAACGGACGAGCCTCCCCTTATTGATGACCGAAGTCTAAATAATTTGAAAAAGAGTTTTAAATGCATTTCGGTTAAAAATTTATCATTTTCCTACGGCAACGAGCCGGTACTTGAAAACTGCACTTTTGATATTAAACGCAACGGTATTACCGTTATCACCGGCGAATCCGGCAGTGGCAAATCAACCTTTTTCAAACTTATTCTCGGCCTTTATGATGCGACAGCCGGATCTATCACCTTTGACGGGAAAACAAATATTAACTCCTCCACCCGAAAGATGTTTTCGTATGTACCGCAGGGCAATATGATTTTATCGGGAAGCATTAAGGATAATATAACCTTATTTAACTCCGAAATTCCCGATGAAAAAATTGCAAATGCCGCGAAAGCCGCCGAGATATACGACTATATTGTTTCACTCCCCGATGGATTTAACACGGTTTTATCGGAACGCGGAAGCGGACTTTCGGAGGGACAGATACAAAGACTTGCAATCGCGCGCTCGCTTTTGTTTGATGCCCCGATAATTTTGCTTGATGAGGCAACCTCATCACTTGATGAGACTACCGAAACAAATCTTCTCAACAACATTAAAAATATGACCGATAAAACGGTTATATTTATCACACACCGAAACAAACCTACCGATGCGTGTGATTATATTTTAAATCTTAAAGATAATAAGTTTGAGTATATAAAATAAATAATAAACAACAAGACTGCCGTACCAAAAGTACGGCAGTCTTGTTGTTTATGATAAATTATGCCTTACCTACCGAGCCGAAAAGTTCCATCTTTTCCTTTACGGTATCCTTTATTGCCTGAGTACCGTCAGCAAGAAGCTTTCTCGGGTCAAAGCCCTTACCCTGAAGGTCCTTGCCTGCTTCAACATACTTTCTTGTTGCCGCCGCAAAGCTTAACTGACATTCGGTATTAACATTTATCTTTGAAACACCGAGCGAAATTGCTTTTTTAATCATATCCTCGGGGATACCCGTGCCGCCGTGAAGAACGAGGGGCATTGTGCCGGTGAGCTCCTGAATCTTTGCAAGTGTATCAAAACTCAAGCCCTGCCAGTTTTCGGGATACTTGCCGTGAATGTTACCGATACCTGCCGCAAGCATTGTTACACCGAGATCGGCAATCATTTTACACTCGTTGGGATCGGCAACCTCGCCGCCGCCTATTACGCCGTCTTCCTCGCCACCGATAGCGCCTACCTCTGCCTCAAGAGATATGCCCTTGCTTTCGCAGATGGCAACAAGCTCCTTGGTCTTCTCAATATTTTCCTCAATCGGATAATGAGAGCCATCAAACATAATGGATGAAAATCCTGCCTCGATGCACTTCTTTGCACCGTCATAACTGCCGTGGTCAAGGTGAAGAGCAACCGGAACAGTAATGTTAAGCTCCTCTATCATAGCCTTAACCATAGCGGAAACGGTTTTAAAACCGCACATATATTTGCCTGCGCCCTCCGAAACACCGAGAATAACCGGCGACTTAAGCTCTTCCGCAGTAAGAAGAATTGCCTTTGTCCACTCAAGGTTATTGATGTTGAACTGACCAACGGCATACTTGCCTGCTTTTGCTTTGTTAAGCATTTCTTTTGCTGATACCAACACTTTAATTTACTCCTTTATTTTTTATTAAACCGGATTATCCGATTGTTTACTTTATAAGCGCGGGGTCTGTATTGATTACCTCGGGCGGCTGTTCAAGCAGTTCGGGGTTTGCAAGATACTGCTTCATTTTTCTGAATGCTATTGCAAAATAACTGCCCGAGCAGATGCGCTCATCCATGACAACACCGAGTGGCATACATTTTTCATATACTATTTCCCCGCCCCTGCGTTTTGCAACTTCGCGAGAATTGCCCATAGCGATAAACAAACTTGTTGTACCGAATTCGTATATATGGTGATATATGTGATTTGTGCGGATAGATGCAAGATTTGAAACCACAAGGCTGTTGTGGAAAGGTGACATATCAATAATCTTTTTGGGCAACAGACCGTGCTTATCCATAAATTTGAAAATACCTACACCCACACGCAGTATGCCGGGTATGCCGAGCAAAAACTTTATCATTTTCTCGGTGCCGTTGTTATCGGGAGCATTGCGGTTTTCCTCAACGTATTTATTGATAATATCGTTTACATCAAAGATGGTATTGCTCGGGTCAAAAAACATCTTGGACATAGTGCCGTTATCAAGCTGACCCGCCTTTAAAACCACCATTGCTATCGCGTATTCGTTTCGTGCATACGGCTTACAGTTAACAATAAATCTGTTAAGCATGGGATATTCTGCGGCGGTACGCATAAATGCGGCAATAACCACAGCCATATGGCTGATGTTTTTTCCCTCTTTATGCTTTTTATGGAGATAATCCTGAATGGGATCAAGCGGAATATCGAGGGTTATCATATTCATTGAATCCACGCGCTTATTCATTACATAAGATGCAACCGTGTACATCGGGTCAATGTTTTTAAGCCTTGTTCCGTCTTTTCTCATAATCATTCCCCTTTTTAACAAAAATATAATAACATAAAAAATGCTACAATACAATATTTTTTGTTAAACAAATAACGATTTTCTTAATGGCTTATTTTAAAGCTCACCCTTTGATGCCGCCTTTAAATAGGCATTTATAAAACCGTCAATATCGCCGTCCATAACGGCGTTTATATTGCCCGATTCAAAGTTTGTTCTGTGGTCTTTTGCCATTGTATAGGGCATAAATACATACGAGCGTATCTGTGAGCCCCAAGCATTTTCCATTTGAACTCCCTTAATATCGTCAATCTTTTCAAGATGCTCACGTTCTTTAATTTCAAGCAGCTTTGATTTCAGCATTTTCATAGCCTGATCGCGGTTTTGAAACTGACTGCGCTCATTCTGGCAGGCAACAACTATACCGGTGGGAATATGGGTAAGGCGAACAGCAGAGGAGGTTTTGTTGATATGCTGACCGCCCGCGCCCGAGGAACGGAAAACATCCATTTTTATATCCTCTTCGCGTATTTCGATTTCCATATCATCGCCTATTTCGGGCATAACCTCAACCGCCGCAAAGGAGGTATGTCTTCTGCCCGAGGCATCAAAGGGTGAAACACGTACAAGACGGTGAACACCCGATTCGCTTTTTAAATATCCGTAGGCATTTTCACCCTCTACAACAAGAGTGGCGCTTTTAAGCCCTGCCTCGTCACCCTCAAGAAAATCCGCCACCTTAACCGAAAAACCGTGGCGCTCACAAAAACGGGTATACATACGCACAAGCATTGACACCCAATCCATAGCCTCGGTGCCGCCGGCACCCGCATGGAAGGTGAGAATGGCATTGTTACGGTCATATTCGCCCGTTAAAAGCGTTTGCAGGCGAAGTGAAGATAAATTGCTTTCAAGCTCATCGATCGAGCTCTTGATATCTTCAATAAGCGATAAATCACCCTCCTCATCACCCATATCAATAAGGACAGTGAGGTCATCATAATCCGATGCGATTTTATCGTAGGTTTCAACCTTGTTTTTGAGGTTGGCGGTTTTTTGAAGAACCTTTTTTGAGTTTTCAACATCGTCCCAAAAACCGTTTTCGGCAGATTTAAGTTCAAGCTCTTCTATCTCACGTTTGAGCTTTTCGTACCCTATCGCATCCTTTATGTCCTTAATTTCCTGCTCATTGGCGGTAAGGCGAAGCTTAAGTTGCTCAAATTCAAGCATTGTTTTTCCTCCGATTACTTTAATACGTAAGCGCGCCATTCACCGCGCTCTGACTTATCTATAATATTAAATCCGTGATTTATAGCGCTTTCCTCAAGGTCGTTTTCACGGATATCAATAATCCCCGAAACAATCAGTATACCGTCATCCGCCATAAAATCTCTCACATTATCAAACAAGCGGATAACCACATCGGCAACGATATTGGCGCACACAATTTTATATTTACCGCTCACCTTATCTGCAAGGTCGCCCACAAAAAATTGTGCTTTATCGGCAACACCGTTCCGCTCGGCGTTTTTAATCGCGGTTGACACCGAAAGCTCGTCTATATCAACACCAACGGCGGCTTTTGCACCCAGCAAAAGCCCTGCTATAGCAAGTATTCCGCTGCCGGTGCCCACATCAAGTATGGTTGTGTCGTTGTTAACATACCGCTCAAGATATTCAAGACAAAGCGAGGTGGTTGCATGAGTACCGGTACCGAAAGCGGCACCGGGGTCAAGTGAAATCACTGTTCTGCCGCCACGGTTATCGTAATTCTCCCATGAGGGGCAAACAGCGAGCTTTTTACCTATTTCAAAGGCTTTGAAATACTTTTTCCAGTTTTCGTTCCAATCGGTATCGTCCACAGTTTCGCTGAATATTTCAAACGGAATATTTGAAGCAGTCATTCGTTCCTTTAAAAAGGCAACCGTTTCAACCGCGTTTTCCTCTTTCGGAATATATATATGAATTACGGCATTCTCTCTGTCCTTATTTACAAGCTCTTTGTCAATAAGGTCGATATGCGCTATTTCGAGAGCATCCTGCTCAAGATTTGAATAATCCTCTATATAAATACCGTAAGGCACCGTCATATTAGCTATCGCCGCTGCATCATCCACTGAAGCAGTGGGGATTTTTGCCTTTATTTCAGTCCAGTCCATAACTACCCCTTAAAATATTCAAGTATTTTTTCTTTACTGTTAAAGATGTTTCCCTGCCTTATGCCGTTTCTGCCGCCGCCTTTTATATCAAGCTTTTCTCTTATAGAGTTGAAAAACTCGGCAAGCTCGGCTTCATCGCCGCAAAGTGCAAAGGCATACCCCTCACCGTTTTGTGAGAAAGCGGCACGGATGCCTCCATAGGTTTTATGTAAACCATCAACAAGTATTTGCAACTGTTTAATATCAAAATTATCGCCAAAAACGGCGGTATTTTCAGGGTTAAAGTCCTTAACAACACGGTATGCAAGCTCTGATTTCAGCCTTGCATTATCCGCGGCAAGCCCGTCCGCCTTTGCGTTTAACGACTCTACCGCCGATGATATTTCATCCTGCTTTGCCGAAAGCATACCCGAAACCGCGTAAACGCTTGCGTATTTTCTGCGGTAATCGGCTATGGCATAACCGCCGCATTTCATATAGATGCGCGTGCCTCCGCGCAGTTTTTCAAAATCAAGAAGTTTTATTATACCTATTTCGCAGGCGCTGTTTACATGAGGTGCACAGCAGGCGCATATATCGGTGTTTTCAACCTCAACTATCCTTATATCCCCTGCTATTTCCTTTTTGCTGCGGTAGGAAAGCTTTGCAAGCTCATCCTTTGAGGGATAATATGCTTTAAACTTCACATTTTCCCATATCTTACGGTTGGCTGTGTCTTCGATTTCGTCAAGCTGTTCGCGGTCTAATATCCCGTTAAAATCAAGCGTAACAACATCCTCGCCGAGGTGAAAGCCCACATTATCAAAGCCGTAAAGCGAGTTGATTATTCCCGAAACAATATGCTCGCCCGAATGGTTTTGCATAAAGGTAAAGCGGCGGTTTTTATCAAGTGTTCCCGATACTGTTGCGCCGACTGTATAATCGCCGTCAGTATAGTGATAAATAACACCGTCTTTTATCTTAACATCGGTAACATTATGCCGACCCAATGTTCCTTTATCACTCAACTGTCCCCCGCCCTCGGGGAAAAATGCCGTTTTATCAAGCACGGTAACATATCCGCCGTTACATTTTTCGCAGGAAAGCACCGTTGCCTCAAACTCAAACAAATGAGAGTCTTCATCGTAAAGCTTTATTGTGTTCATTTATCCTTACCAACTATTTTTCTTGCGACCTTAAAGATATCACCGGCGCCCATAGTAATAATAATGTCGCCGCTTTGTGCTTCATCGGTCATTTTTTTTGCAAGAAGATCATAATCCGAAACAACTTCGGCATTATTAATTTTGCTTGCAATATCCTCTGATGATATATTATATATATTGGTTTCGCGTGAAGCAACTATGGGTGTTAAAAACACCTTATCAGCTACCGAAAGCGCCTTTATCATACCGTCCTTAAGGTTTGCAACACGCGAATAGGTGTAGGGCTGAAACGCAACGATAACGCGGTTATAATCGAGTGTTTTGGCAGCATCCAATGTAGCGGCTATTTCGGTGGGATGATGAGCATAGTCATCGGCAACGGCAACACCGTTTACTTCACCGATAAACTCAAATCTTCTGCCGGCTCCCGAAAACTTTTCCAGAGCATCGGCTATATCCTGCGGTTTTAACCCCATTTCGCTGCAAACGGCAAAAGATGCGAGCCCGTTATAAATATTATGCCTGCCGGCAACACCCATATTTAAATGCGCCACGGTTTTACCCTCATTTACAACATCAAAAGAATATCCGCGCTTGCCCGACTTTATATTTGCGGGATAATAGTTGTTATTCTCATCAAAACCGTAGGTTACGCATTTTGTATCGGTTTTTGAAATTACACGGCGCACCCGCTCATCGTCCCCATTAGCATAGCAAAGGCCTGACATTGAAATAAACTTTAAAAACGAGTTTTCAAGGTTTTCCATTGTCTTGAAATAATCAAGGTGGTCATTATCAATGTTTAAGAGCACCGATATATCGGGAGAAAACTGCAAAAAGCTGTCAACAAACTCACATGATTCGCAAACAAAGTTCTGTGAATCGCCCACAACACAGAAGGAATCAACAAGCGGAAGCTTGCCGCCTATTACCGCTGTAGGATTTTTCTTGTTAAGAAGCAAAATTTGTGTTATCATAGATGTAACGGTGGTTTTGCCGTGGGTGCCGCACACACCTATAACATTGTCATACCGCCTTGTGAGTGCGCCCAAAAGGTGTGAGCGCTCCATTGAGGGAATGCCGTTTTTTACGGCGGCAACGCGCTCGGGGTTATCGGCACTTACTGCCGCAGAATAAACCACAAGCTGTGCACCGGTTACGTTTTGCTCTGCCTGACCGTAATAAACCTTTATGCCAAGGCTTTCAAGCCGCCTTGTATAATCGGTTTCGGTACGGTCCGAGCCCGAAACCGCATAGCCCTTTGAATGAAGTATTTCGGCAAGTGGATACATTCCGCTGCCGCCGATACCCACCATATGGATATGGCTTATATGGTCAAGTATTTTATCTTCTTTACGTAACTGTTTCAAAGATAGTCACTCCCGAAATTTTTTCAACACTTTATTATATAACATTTTTTGTAAAAAATAAACCTTTTTATTAAAGTGAGGCGAAAAAAATGCTTTTAAATCTGCCGTATGCGGTAAAACACTGTATTTTAACACTCGAAAATGCCGGATTTGAGGCATACGCCGTGGGCGGTTGTGTTCGCGATTTGCTGATGGGTAAAACTCCTCTTGACTATGATATTACCACCTCGGCGAAGCCGTCAGAGGTTAAGAAGCTATTTGACAATACCGCCGACACCGGAATAAAACACGGCACCGTTACGGTTATTATTGACAGTATGCCGATAGAGGTAACAACCTACCGCACCGAAACGGGATATAGTGATTTTCGCCGACCGGACGGTGTAAGCTTTGTATCGGATATAAAAGAAGACCTTTCAAGGCGCGATTTTACTGTGAACGCAATATGCTATAATCCGAAATCGGGCATAAAAGACCTGTTTGGCGGATGCGATGATATCAGAAATAAAATACTGCGTACCGTAGGCAACCCCGAAAAGCGTTTTTATGAGGATGCGCTGAGAATAATGCGGCTTATACGGTTTAAGAGCGTATTGGGCTTTGAAATTGAAAAAAACACACTTACCGCCGCCGAAAAAATGGCATATCTTATTAAAAATGTGAGCTGTGAGCGGATATATTCCGAGCTTAAAAAAACTCTCGGCGGCGAAAATCCCGCGGCAATAAGCGAGCTAATAAGCGCTAAAGGACTTGAAAGCTTCGGTATAACAAAAATCAGTACCCCCGAAAAAATCGCATTTGCGGACAGCTTTGAGTTAAAACTTTATTTATTTTTAAAGCTTTGCGAATGTGATATCTTCAATACACTAAAGCTGCTAAAAGCCGAAACAAAAACAGTGCGTTATGCCGAAAATATTGACAGCCTTCTCATTGATAACCCGATTACCGACCGCTGCGGTATAAAAAGGCTTTTTAACCGATATTCTCCGCGGCTTTACACCGATGCCGTAAAGTACTTGCAGATTACCGAAAATATAGATTACGGTTATTTGCTTTTAATGGCGCGGGATATAATAAAATCCGATGAGCCTTACAGTATATCACAGCTTAACATTAACGGAAACGACCTTAAAAAGCTCGGCATAAACGGTACCGACACCGGAAAAACACTTGATTTTCTCTTGGATGAGGTAATAAAAAATCCCGAAAACAATACTTATACAAAGCTTTTGGAAATAATAAGCGAAATGCAGTAACTAAAATATTAAAGCGCCATAGAATGTATTGAATTACATTTTCGGTGCTTTAATTTTTTATCGGGGTGTGTTTTATGAAAATTACGGTTTTAGGCGGCGATAATCGAATGCGTTATGCGTTCTGTTATCTTGAACAAAGCGGTTACGAATGTGACAGCATAGGGCTTTATCCCGATGACAACGGTAATATTGACACAAGCAATGCGGTGCTTTTACCGATACCTACCACAAAAGATAAGGTAAACGTTTTTTGTCCGCTCACGAATAAGGAAATACCTCTTGATTTTGTAAACGGTCTGCCCGAAGATAAGCTTGTTTTAAGCGGAAACCTAACACTTGACCGAAAAAACACGATACGGTATGACAGCTATGAGGAGTTCGCGGTGTTAAATGCCGTGCTCACGGCGGAGGGCGCCATATCCGAGGTTATTAAAAACACGGATTACGCCTTGTTTGATGCGCGAATACTTATAACCGGCTTCGGCAGGGTATCAAAAGCCCTTTTAAGCAGGCTTATTCCTTTTTCAAAAAATATTACCGTTTCAGCACGTAAAGCGCTCGATTTTGCATATCTTAACGCACTTAATATCAACTACATTAACACATACGAAATCAATAAAAGCACCGAAAAATACGATATAATCTTTAACAGTATTGATGCGCCGATACTCAATAACTGTGAAAATCTGCTTGAGAACACACTTATTGCAGACCTATCAACACTCGGCTGCATTCAAAAAGCAACCGCCGAAAGCCTTGGTGCGCAGTATATTAAAATGTCCGGATTGCCCGGCAAAACGGCGCCGAAATCGGCTGGAAAAATTATATCGGATACTGTAATAAGTATATTAAATGCAAGGAGATAATACCATGGGACAATTAACTGTCGGGTATGCCTTGTGCGGTTCGTTCTGCACCCTGAAAAAATCTGTTGAAGCCTTGAGAAAATTATCAAGTCTTGACGTAAATATAAAACCCATTATGTCGGAAATAACCTATAACACCGACACGCGCTTCGGCAAAGCTTCTGATTTTGTTAAAGAAATCGAAGATATATGCAACGAAAAAATTATTCATACTATCGCCGATGCGGAGCCTATCGGCCCTAAAAAACTGCTCGATATAATCATAGTTGCACCATGCACCGGCAACACAACCGCTAAAATAGCACTCGGCATTACCGATACACCGGTAACACTTGCGGTTAAAGCGCATCTGAGAAATAACCGTCCGGTAGTGCTCGGCATTGCAACAAATGATGCATTAGGCGCAAGCGCAAAAAATATAGGTCTTTTGCACAATACAAAAAATATCTATTTTGTTCCCTACTGTCAAGACGACCCGCAGGGCAAAAACAATTCACTTGTGTGCGATTTTTCAAGGATAAGTGATACTATGTATTCAGCGCTTGAGGGACGGCAAATCCAGCCGGTGGTCTTTTGACAAAACAGCTTGTATAATAACAAAAAAACACCGATGTTCAAATCGAACATCGGTGTAATTCTTTTAAAGATTAAGCGTTAACCTTGGTAACAACGCCTGAGCCAACGGTACGGCCACCCTCACGGATAGCGAAACGAAGACCCTCTTCAATAGCGATAGGAGTGATAAGCTCAACATCCATCTCAACGTTATCACCGGGCATGCACATCTCGGTGCCTGCGGGAAGTGATACAACGCCGGTAACGTCAGTAGTTCTGAAATAGAACTGAGGACGATAGTTATTGAAGAACGGAGTATGACGGCCACCCTCATCCTTGGTCAAAACATAAACCTGACCATGGAACTTAGTGTGGGGGTTAATTGAACCGGGTTTGCAGAGAACCTGACCACGCTCAACAGCTTCACGAGCTACACCACGAAGAAGTGCACCAACGTTATCGCCGGCCTCACAGTAGTCAAGAGTCTTACGGAACATTTCCATAGAAGTAACAACAGTCTTAGCACGCTCTTCGGTAAGACCGATGATTTCAACTTCCTCGCCTGCCTTAAGAGAACCACGCTCAACACGGCCGGTAACAACGGTACCACGGCCGGAAATGGTCATAACGTCCTCAATAGGCATAAGGAACGGAAGGTCAGCCTTACGGTCAGGAGTGGGGATGTAAGAATCAACAGCATCCATAAGTTCCTTGATCGGAGCATACTCAGCAGCTTCAGGATCATTGGAAGAGCACTCAAGAGCAACAAGAGCAGAACCCTTTATGATCGGTGTATCGTCACCGGGGAACTCATACTTATCAAGAGTCTCGCGGATTTCCATCTCAACGAGCTCAAGAAGCTCTGCATCGTCAACCTGATCGCACTTGTTCATGAATACAACGATTGACGGAACGCCAACCTGACGTGCAAGAAGAAGGTGCTCCTTGGTCTGAGCCATAGGACCGTCAGTTGCAGCGATAACAAGGATAGCGCCATCCATCTGAGCAGCACCGGTGATCATGTTCTTAACATAGTCAGCGTGTCCGGGGCAGACAACGTGAGCATAGTGACGGTTGTCGGTTTCATACTCAACGTGAGCGGTATTGATTGTAATACCACGCTCTCTCTCTTCAGGTGCCTTATCGATGTTTGCATAATCCTCAAACTGAGCGAAGCCCTTAAGTGAAAGATACTTTGTGATTGCAGCAGTAAGAGTGGTCTTGCCGTGGTCAACGTGACCGATTGTACCGATATTAACATGGGGTTTGGTACGTTCAAATTTTGCCTTTGCCATTATAATTTCCTCCTTAAAATACTATTATTAGTATACATTTAATAGTTTACCAAAATTTTTAAAAAATTTCAAGTATTATTTGATATTTAATAAATATCAATCATTCTTAGCTCTCGAAGAAATAATCTTTTCGGCTATACTCTTCGGAACTTCCTTATATCCGTCCGGCTCCATAACATACTGACCGCGTCCCTGTGTCTTGGAACGGAGGTCGGTAGCATAACCGAACATATCGCCTAACGGCACGCGTGCATTAATCTGCTTAACGCCCGAGCGATCCTCAAAGCCCTGAATTTCACCACGGCGTGAGTTAAGATCGCCGATAACGTCGCCCATATAATCCTCAGGAACTATAACAGTAACCTTCATTATGGGTTCGAGTAACACGGGATCGGCAAGTCTGCAGGCCTCTTTGAATGCCATTGAACCGGCAATCTTAAATGCCATTTCAGAGGAGTCAACCTCATGATAAGAACCGTCATAAAGAGTAACCTTAACGTCAACAACGGGATAACCCGCGAGAACACCTGCCTGCAAAGCGCCCTGAATACCGGTATCAACAGCAGGAATAAACTCCTTCGGAATGGTACCGCCGGTTACGGCATTGATAAACTCGTAACCCTTTCCGGTTTCATTCGGCTCAACGATAATCTTAACGTGACCGTACTGACCGGAACCGCCGGACTGACGCTTATACTTGGTTTCGTGGTCAATCTTCTTACGGATGCTCTCTTTATAAGCAACCTGAGGTGCACCAACGTTTGCCTCAACCTTGAACTCACGGAGAAGTCTGTCAACAATTATCTCAAGGTGAAGCTCACCCATACCTGCGATAATGGTCTGACCGGTTTCTTCGTCAGTGTAGCACTTAAAGGTCGGGTCTTCTTCA
>JAZUGP010000012.1:0-17820 GCA_045641225.1 Acutalibacteraceae bacterium | reverse complement strand
GGATAATATCTTAAAAGAACTCGCAAAGGAATACAAAAAACTTGTCGGCAAAAATATGCCGGCGGAAATTGTTTTAATCAGCGGTGCGGCGGTTATCGAAAACTACGGTTTTCGTGATATGACTACCGATATCGACGCTCTTGTTTCCGCTGCTTCGGCTATGAAAGATGCAATAAATAATGTCGGAGAACGGTTGGAACTTCCACGTGGTTGGCTTAACGACGATTTCAAAAAAACGGACTCTTATTCACCGAAGTTATCCGAAGTATCAAAGTATTATAAATCGTTTTACGGTGTTCTTAATGTCCGCACCGTTTCGGCAGAGTACCTTATTGCGATGAAGCTGAAATCCGGAAGAAAGTATAAAAACGATTTATCCGATATTGTGGGAATTTTGTCGGAACAAAAAAAGAACGGAGCAGAGCTTGGCAAAGCACAAATATATTCGGCAATAGCAGAATTGTACGGCAGTGCCGATAATATTCCAAAAGACAGCAAAACCTTTATTGATAATCTTTTAATCGGCAAAAATTATGAAGCCGTTTATGAAGAAATACGAAGCAATGAAAAAGATGCAAAAGATATTTTGATTGAATTTGAAGAAAGGTATCCCGAAAGTTTAAAAACGGATAATGTTGACAGTATTTTGAAAACGCTTAAAGCAAAAAAGCAAGCGGAAAAAGATAAGTAAACCGCTTATTAAGTACAAATTAAGTACAAGATACCCGAAAACCCGCATAAATAAGGGGGTGTTTCGGGCCTCTCCCACCAAAAAACCGCCCTTTTTAAGGCGGTTTTATTTTATGCCAAAACGCACGAAAGTCCACTGCTTATGCGGACTTTCAGGCGTTTCTCATCTAATCTTAAATCAACTTAAGCTTGCCAAATTTAAGTGCTTATTAAGTACATATTGTTTCATTTAAAGCTTTTCGTTTTTGAAAGGCAAAGTAGCTTTTTTAAGCACCCGATTTATATAAATCGGGTGCTGCTGTAAACTGCTTATCTATCCACTGTTATTAAAACAATTTTCCGGGGTTTAAAATATTGTTTTTATCAAAAACCTTTTTAATACCTCGCATAAGCTCAATTTGATTTTCTCCACAGGTATTTTTCATAAACCCTTTTTTAGCATATCCTATGCCGTGTTCACCGGAAACAAAGCCGTTTAGTTCGTTTGCCTTATTATACAAAAAGTCAAATACTTTATTTAGCTTGTTTTCCCATTCTTGCACCTCTAATTCATCGCGGCAGACATAAATATGCAGATTTCCGTCACCTGCGTGACCAAAGCTCGGAATACGGATACCGATTTGCTTTGAGACATAGTGAGAATACTTAATAAACTCGGCAACCTTATTACGCGGCACTACAACATCGCATTCGTCCATTTCACTTGTTGACGCCTTGATTGCTTCAAGAAATGCCCCTCTTGATTTCCAAACCGATTCTTTCCGTTCATCTGTATCGACAAAATAGGCGTCTTCTGCTCCGTTTTCAAGGCACAAATCGGCAACAGTTGCAAGCTCTTTTTCGATAAAAGCTTCTTCGTCCCCGTCAACGGTTAAAAGCAAATATGCAGGGTATTTTGTATCGGGGAATTTTTTACCCAAATATTCTTCTGAAAATAATATAGTTTCTCTTTCAAAAAACTCAATAGCCGTAAGCGATGCCTTTGATTTAATAATCTTCGGTACGGTTTCAATAGCATCATCTATCGAATTAAACGGCACTAAAAGACTTGTTGTGATTTTTGGGAGCGGAACTAATTTTAGTATTGCCTCGGTAATAATTCCAAGTGTGCCCTCACTGCCTACAAACAAATCGAGTAAGCTGTAACCCGTGCTGTTTTTAACTACCTTTCCGCCGAATTTTTCAATTTTTCCGTCGGGCAAAACCACCGTAAGCCCCATTACATAATCGCGGGTAACACCGTATTTTACAGCTCTCATTCCGCCTGCGTTGGTGCTTATGTTTCCGCCGATTGTGGCAGACTTTTCGCCTGGGTCGGGCGGATATAAAAATCCGTTATTCTCTGCAAACTCGGCAAGCTCCATAAGTAAAACACCTGGCTGTACCGTAACGGTCAGGTTTTCTTCGTCAAGCTCCAAAATTTTATTCATTGAGAGTGTTTCGAGCATTATACCGCCCTCAAGCGCAACGGCGGCGCCTACAAGACCTGTTCCGCTACCGCGCACTACAACAGGGATATTTTGCCCGTTTGCATACTTCATAAGTTTTGCAATATCTTCGGTAGTATCAAGCCGTATAAGGACATCGGGCATTTTATTTATTCCGCCCAATTCATCGTGGCTGTAATCAACACTGATTTCATTACCCGTTAAAACTCTTTCTTTACCAAAGGTTTCATACAAATAATTTATATCGTTATTATCAATCGACTTATACATTTATTGCACCCCCAACATATCGGTCAATTTCGGGACAATATCATAAATATCTCCGACAAATCCGTAGTGTGCTATATCAAAGATATTTGCATTTTTATCATTATTTACGGCGATAATCAAGTCACTATTACGCATACCCGCCGCAAACTGAACAGAGCCGGAAATACCAAAGGTTATTATAAGCTTTGGCTTAACCGTTCTGCCCGAAAGACCGATTTGGTGCTTTGCATCAAACCACCCTGCTTCGACAAGCGGTCTTGTGCAAGCCATATTTGCACCGATTTTATCGGCAAATTTCTTTATATATTCAATATCTTCCTGTTTTTTTACGCCTCTGCCGACTGCTACAATAACATCGGCATCGGATATATCCATTTCTTTCGGCTTTTCAACAACCTTTAACACATCGGTATTTCCCTTTATCATTTCTTTTGAAATATCCATAGCTATTATTTCACCGTGTGCGGTTGTCTTTTCGGGTGCTGAAAATATCTTATATCTTACCGTGCAAAACTGCGGTCTTGTATTGGGTGTTATAATCTGCGCCATTATATTTCCGCCGAAAGCAGGTCTTATCTGAACTAAATCGGTGTTTTCTTTCATTTTGAGTATAGTGCAATCGGCGGTAAGTCCCGTATGTACTCTTGCGGCAACCTTCGGTGCAAGCGAGCGGCCGAGCATTGTGGCACCGACTAAAATCGAGGACGGCTTTACACGGTTTATAAAATCCTCAAAAGCATTGGCATAAGGAGAAATAACAAAATTTTCAAAAGCCTTGCTATCATAAAGGTAGACCTTATCTACACCGTATTCCAAGAGCTCTTTTGCACAGTTTTCAATATCATATCCGATAATAACCGCCAAAACTTCGTGACCTGTTACCTTTGCAAGCTCCTGCGCTTTTCCTATAAGCTCCAACGAAACGGGGTGGATTTTGCCGTTTCGCTGTTCGGCAAATACGGCAACGCCGTTCCATTTTGATTTATCGCAAACGGGTTTGGCTTCCTCTTCAAAGGTAATAGCACCGGCAGGGCCTTTCTTTACGCACATTTTACACATCTTGCAACCCGAGCCGATTGAAAGCTCTTTATCGTAAGAAATTGCACCGAAAGGACATATTTTTATAAGTTCGTTTGCGGTTTGTTCATTAATTATTTCGTTATGTACTATAAGTCCCATTATGTCACACCAACTTTTTTGATTTTAGTATTTCGACAATCTTATTTGCCGAATTCTCTGCCGACTCTTCAAAAATTTGCTTATCCGAATTTTTCTCTGGCGGAAAAATTCTTTCGACCTGCGTCGGTGAGCCTTTAAGACCGAGCTTATTTTCATCTAAATCAATAAAATCATTCGATGTGATAATTTTAACTTTATCTTTATCTATTGCCTTTTTGCGTTTGTAGGACGGTAATCTCGGTGTATTTGCATCCTTTTCTATCGTTATAAGGCAGGGCAGTTTCAGCTTTTGAGTTTGAATTACATCGTCAAGATTAAATGTAACGGTTATGCTGTCATTTTCAATACTGTCCACCGAAATAACATTGGTTGTATGCTCAATACCAAGCATTTCAGCCATTTCAGGACCAACCTGCGCGGTATCGCCGTCGGTTGTTTGTTTTCCGCATATAATAAGGTCAAAATCCCCTATCTTTTGAACGCCCGATTTTAGGGCATAACTTGTTGCGTGAACATCAGCACCGGCAAATTTTCTGTCACTTAAAAGATAAGCCTCATCGGCACCCATATAAAGCGTTTCCATAAGTGAAGGTATTGCCTGCGGGGGTCCCATTGATATTGTTTTAACTGCGGTATTTTTCGTTTTTTCTTTGATTTTAACAGCCGTTTCTATGGCAAACAAATCGTAAGGGTTAAGCTTTCCCGAAACGCCGTCACGCTTTAATACGCCCGTTATCGGGTCAACCTCAACCTGCGAAGTACTAGGCACCTGTTTTACACACACTACAATATTCATTTCATACCCACCTTTAAGCTTATGTAATAAATATTTTCAAATTCAATTATAGCACATATAAATTTCAATTTCAACTAACACTAAAAATAACATTCATTCTATCCGGCACATTATCTTTAACCCGTTATTGCAAAAAAGAGATTTATATAGTATAATAACCTGTAAATATTTAAATTGTGTTTTAAGGTGGTGACGGTATGCCGGAGTTTTTCTTTAAAAACGGATGTGCAACAATCAAAAATGTCGATAATTTCGACCTTGCACAAACACTTGACTGCGGTCAGGCGTTCAGATGGCACGAAAATTCCGATGGCTCGTGGTCGGGTATAGCCTACGGCAAATATATCACGGTTTCAAAAAAGGATAATACCGTCTTTATACATAACACCACCAAAGATGAGTTTAACGGTATATGGCGCACGTATTTTGATTTTGACCGCGATTATTCCGGTATAATCCGTGCCGTGAGCGATAACGAAACCGTTAAAAAAGTCGCACGATTCAGCAGCGGTATAAGAGTGCTTAATCAAGAGCCGTTTGAAACACTTTGTTCCTTTATAATTTCGCAAAACAACAATATTCCGCGTATCAAAGGTATAATCGAGCGCCTTTGTGAAAACTTCGGCGAAAAAATTAACGGCGGATACACCTTCCCCACGGCGGGCAGACTTGCTTCACTCACACTTGAAGACCTTGCCGTTTTGCGCGCGGGATTCAGGGCAAAGTATATTCTTGATGCGGCAAAAAAGGTGTCGGGCGGCGAAATCGTGTTGGAAGACCTTATTGGCATTGACACAGCTAAGGCGAGAAACACACTGCTTAAAATTAACGGCGTGGGTCCTAAGGTTGCCGATTGCACTTTGCTTTTTTCGCTTCACCATATCACCGCATTTCCGCAGGATGTATGGATTAAAAAGGCTATGGCTGAGTTGTTTAACGGCACTTTGCCCGAAAGCTCAAAGCCGTTTGCCGGAATTGTTCAGCAGTATATTTTTTACTATATGAGAGTGTGTGAATACTCCCGATAATTGGGGTTTTAATAATGAATAAATATTTCGGAGACAGAAATTTCTATAAACGTGTGCTGTCTCTTACCATTCCGATAATGATTCAAAACGGGATTACCAATTTCGTTAATATGCTTGATAACGTTATGGTTGGTAAGGTCGGTACTGTTGAAATGACCGGTGTTGCGGTCACAAATCAACTTATTTTCGTCTTTAATCTTTGCGTGTTCGGTATTATTTCGGGTGCCGGTATTTTCGGCGCGCAGTATTTCGGAAACGGTGATAATAAGGGCGTTCAATATACCTTCCGCTTTAAAATCATCACCTGCACGGTGCTTACCGCACTTGCGGCGGCGCTCTTTATCTTTAAGGGTGACAGCCTTATTATGCTGTACCTTAAAGGTGAGGGCAGGGCAGAGGATATTGCCGCCTCGTTGGGTCATGCTCGAAATTACCTTTTTATTATGCTCATCGGTCTTTTGCCGTATACCATTGCGCAGTGCTATTCGAGTACCCTGCGTGAAACCGACCATGCCGTTGTGCCGATGACGGCGGGCATCGTTGCGGTATCGGTAAATCTTGTGCTTAACTACGCGCTGATTTTCGGACACTTCGGTGCACCGAAAATGGGTGTTGAGGGCGCCGCCATTGCCACGGTGATATCGCGTTTTGCGGAGCTGATAACCGTTGCCGTGTGGACCGGTGTGAACAAAATTGACAATGAATTCATCGAGGGCGCATTTAAAAGCTTTAAAGTGCCGCTTAAACTTGTTAAACAAATATTCGTTAAAGGTCTGCCGCTTATGGCAAACGAATCGGTTTGGGGAATCGGTGTGGCGCTTATAAATCAGCGTTTTTCACTGCTCGGATTTGATGTTGTTTCCGCAAACAACATTGCACAGACCTTTTCAAATGTTTTTTCGGTGTCCTTTATTTCAATAGGCGCAGCGGTGGGAATAATTTTAGGTCAGCTTTTGGGCGCCGGTAAGAAAGAGGAGGCAAAGATTGCAAGCAGCCGTCTTATCACATTTGCGGTGCTCGTGAGTGTTGCCGTGGGCGCGGTTTTTCTGATTTGTGCCCAATTTATTCCCGAAATCTATAACACAAGCGCGAGTGTAAAGAAAATCGCCACCGGTCTTATGGTGGTGTACGCCTGTGTAATGCCGATTGAGGCTTTTATAAACTCAAGCTATTTCACACTCCGCTCTGGAGGTAAGGTTTTTATTACCATGCTGTTTGACAGTATTTATGTTTGGGTTGTTACAATACCCTTTGTAGTACTTTTCACGAGTGTGTTTTCGCTTCCCATTATACCGCTTTACGCATTCAGTCAGGCATTGGGGCTCGGCAAGTGCCTCATGGGATACATTCTCGTTAAAAAGGGTATATGGATCAAACAAATAGTCATATAGTTTTGGGATGGTAAAAAAGCGCAGACCGTTTCACTTTCGCCGTTTTTACCCACTTGCAGTATAGAATATACGGCTTCGGGGTAAAAACGACGAATCTGAATTTTTCCCTATCCCAAAAGGGCAGAGGAATGTAAAAGCTTAAGCCCGTTTCACTTCCATGGTTTTACCCACTCGCAGTATAAGATATACGGCTTCGGGGTAAAAACACCGAATCTGCATCTTTTTT
Source organism: Acutalibacteraceae bacterium (assembly GCA_045641225.1). GTDB lineage: Bacteria > Bacillota > Clostridia > Oscillospirales > Acutalibacteraceae > UBA737. Next base: position 10,792 of record JAZUGP010000012.1, on the reverse strand, counting down.
CCCTATCCCAAAAAGGGCAGAGGAATGTAAAAGCTTAAGCCCGTTTCACTTTCATGATTTTACGGCTCGCACTATTAATCGGAGGTTTCATTATGGCAAAATTTTTAACTGATAACTCGGCGGCAATTACTCTTTTCGGCGCTTTGGTTGCCTTGCTTTTTGCTTTTATTACGGCAAAGCGGGTGCTGAAATACGATAAAGGCAACGAAAAAATGATAAAAATATCAAATTCCGTAAAATCCGGTGCAAACGCGTATCTTAAGCGCCAATACTCAATAGTTGCCGTGTTTTTTGCCGCGATGTTTGTAATTTTGCTTGGAATGGCTTTTTTCGGTTTGCTTACATATTTTGTTCCGTTTGCATTCTTAAGCGGGGGATTTTTCTCAGGACTTTCGGGGTTTATCGGAATGAAAATTGCCACGAGTGCAAATATGAGAACGGCTAATGCCTGCATAAGCGGTCTTAACAAGGGACTGCGGGTTGCCTTTTCGGCAGGATCGGTTATGGGCTTTACCGTTGTAGGACTGGGACTTTTTGATATATCGGTATGGTTTTTGCTGCTTAAGTATGTATTTTTACTGAGTGAGGACGCAATAACATCTGCCATGCTCACATTCGGTATGGGAGCATCGTCGATGGCATTATTTGCACGCGTAGGCGGCGGTATATTCACAAAAGCGGCGGATGTGGGGGCTGACCTTGTAGGTAAGGTTGAAGCAGGTATACCCGAGGACGACCCGAGAAACCCCGCTGTTATAGCCGATAATGTGGGTGACAACGTGGGCGATGTTGCCGGTATGGGTGCCGATTTGTATGAATCTTATGTCGGCTCAGTGATATCCTCCATGGCACTCGGTGTTGTTGCTTCAAAATCACTCCGTACAGGTGCGATGAATGCCGTTTCGGTACCGCTTTTAATAGCGGTATGCGGAATTATATGCTCGATATTGGGCACATTTTTTGTTAAAACAAAAGAAAATGCCACACAAAAGCAGCTTCTCTCATCTTTAAGCAGAGGCACTAACTTCAGTGCGGTGCTTATCGCCTTGCTCTCTTTCCCGATAGTGTGGTTCATACTCGGAAAAGAAAACTACACGGTGTATTTTGCCATTATTTCCGGCCTGCTTTCGGGTGTACTTATAGGCAGGGCAACCGAATATTTCACATCTGATTCATACCGCCCCACAAAAAATCTTGTTGCCAAGTCCGAAACGGGAAGTGCAACAATAATTATCGGCGGCATCGGTCTTGGTATGCTTTCAACAGTTGTTCCCATAATAATCGTTGCCGCGTGCATAATTGTTTCATTCTTTGTTTCGGGAGGAACAGTGAGTGAGCCGGATGCGGGCCTTTACGGGATTGCGCTTGCCGCGGTGGGTATGCTTTCCACACTCGGAATAACTCTTGCTACCGATGCTTACGGACCCGTTGCCGATAATGCCGGCGGAATTGCCGAAATGGCAGGGCTTGATAAAGCTGTAAGAGAGCGCACCGATGCGCTTGACTCTCTCGGGAACACCACCGCTGCTACCGGAAAAGGCTTTGCCATAGGCTCAGCGGCTCTTACGGCGCTTGCACTGATAGCATCCTATATCAATAAGATACAGGAAATGGGCGCAAAAGATTTCAGCTTTGACCTTATGAATCCTACGGTATTGGTGGGATTATTCATCGGCACTTGTCTGCCTTTTGTGTTTGCGGCGCTCACAATGGACTCGGTAGGGAAAGCCGCTCAATCGGTGGTAATCGAGGTAAGACGTCAGTTCTTCGAAATGGCGGGTCTTATGAGCGGTGATGCGGAGCCGGATTACGCCCGTTGCGTTGACCTTTGCACCAGAGCAAGCCTTAAAGAAATGATATTGCCTACTGTGGTTGCGATTATTGTGCCGATAGTTACCGGTTTAATACTCGGATATCACGGTGTTGTGGGTATGCTCGCGGGCGCTACGGCAAGCGGCTTTATGATTGCCGTATTTATGTCTAACGCGGGCGGCGCGTGGGACAATGCAAAAAAACATATCGAAAGCGGCGCTTACGGAGGAAAGGGCAGCAATCAGCACAAAGCCTCTGTGGTGGGTGATACCGTTGGCGACCCATTCAAGGATACTGCCGGTCCGGCGATAAACATTCTTATAAAACTGCTTTCTATGGTTTCGATAGTGTTTGCGGCAATAGTTGTGAATTACGGACTGCTTTAGTATATTCCGATACCAAAAAAATTACATACCGCGGAAATCTTACACAGCGATAAAAAGCACCGATATGCGTGAGCATAATCGGTGCTTTTATATGATATTATTTGTATAGTATATAATGAAATGCCGGAACGGTTATTCTATGCTTTTAACAAAAACGCGGCGTCTTTTATTCAGTATTGCATCAAATGCTTTCCACTGATTTTGGATTTTTGTGTTGTCCTCAAGATTTTGATTTGTTTCGGCATATTCAATGTCGGGTTCCTTAAGCATATCAAGTATTTTCGCCACGATAACCGATGCCACACCGCGCATCTGATATTCCTTTCTCACACCCACAAGACCGAGCTCGATAACCGTAGGATGCTTTGCCTCGTGCAAAACCTTAACAAATCCAAAGGGGAAAAGCTTACCTTTCACATCTCTTAAGGATTTTGCAATGGAAGGGAAGCATATACCGAAAGCTACAACGCGGTCGTTTTCATCAACTATCACACCTGCGTGTTTTGTATCGGTTATCATCGTAAACGAGGATACAAGATTTTGCTTCATCTTATCTGTAAACTCGGGCACACCGTAAAGGTCGCTGTAGGTCTCCTCAAACACATCGAAAAACTGATCCTTATATCTTTTAATGAAATCCTTTATGCTTTTGCATTCCGCGATATGGAGATTGTTATAGCTTAAAACCTTATCGCTCAGCTCACGGTAACGCGGATTTTCCTCTTTTGGAAGACGCAGCTGTCTTTCCACCCAGTCAATATCCTTTACAAAGCCGTAGCTTTCGGTAAGCTTTTTATAATATTCATAATTGTAAAGCTCGGAGAATGTGGACATCTGGTCAAAGCCCTCAACAAGCATACCCTGTTTGTCAAGATCGCTGAAGCCGAGCGGGCCCACCATCTCGGTCATACCGTTTTTAATGCCGAAATCACGCACTGCATCAAACAGCGCGGTTGCAACTTCAATGTCGTCAACACAGTCAAAACGGGTGAAGCGTATCCGCTTTTGGTTGCACTTTTTATTTACCGATATAGGCAAAACAGCGGCTATTCTGCCAACCTGTTTACCGTTTCTGTAGGCATTAAAGCAGGTGGCTTCAGCAATACCCTCGTAAACATTCGGCTTTTTGAAAAACTCTTTTATATCGCCGTAAATATCGGGCACATAGTATTCACAGTTTTTATAAAGCTTAAGCGGGAACTCGGCAAAGTCTTTTCTTTGCCTGCGTGTTTTAACCTCTGCTATCTCAACCATTATATTCCTCCGTAAAAAAACTGATATAATTATAAATCAGCGCTTTGTTAAAATCAATAAAAAACGCATTTTTTCTTTACAAATCCGGTATTTATGTGTTAGAATGTCACTTGTGGCGTTTATATTTTGCTTATTATACGAGGGAGACTTGGTTTATGTATGAAATGATAGTCGGCATAATAGCCGATCACTTTGAGGCGGATGTTGAAACCGTAACACGCGATACCGATATAATTAAAGACTTAAAGGCGGATTCTCTTGACTTTTTTGAGATGATTATGGAGGTTGAGAATAAACTCGGTCACAGAGTCAATCTCGAAAGCCTCGAAAACATCAAAACCGTGGGAGAGTTTGCGGATTATCTTGAAAGTCATGAAAACGGTTAAACTAAAAGCATAACTGTTGTTTTCCGCGGCTTTGCCGCGGTTTTTTTATTATTTTCTTGTGTTTTGACCAATAATACAGTATAATAACTGTGTATAGGCTTTTGAGGTGATTTATTTGCTTAGGATGTTGCTTTCGCACAGCTCTTTTACCAATATACTTGCTTACTTTATTGCTACCGCGGCAATAGTGTTTTTTGTACTTCCGTTTCACGAGTATGCGCACGGTTATACCGCGGTAAAGCTCGGAGATCCCACACCGAGATATCAGGGCAGGCTTACCCTTAACCCGCTTGCCCATATTGACCCCATAGGTTCAATATGCATATTACTTTTCGGCTTCGGCTGGGCAAGACCGGTGCAGATTAACGCGCGGTATTTCAAAAATCCCAAGCGCGATATGGCGATAACGGCGGCGGCAGGTCCCATATCAAATCTGCTTGCGGCATTTATCGCAACGCTTCTCATTTATCTTTCGGTGCTTATCGGCGGAGCTGACGGGTCTTTAATTCTTACAAATAATTTTCTCTTAATCCTGCTGATGATTATGCGGTTTTTTGTTACCACAAATATTTATCTTGCGGTATTCAATCTTATTCCCATTCCGCCGCTTGACGGCTCAAGGTTGCTTTCGGCTTTCCTGCCGGACAGGATATATTACAAGCTTATGCAATACGAACGCTATATTTTTTACGGCGTGTTGCTGCTGATATGGATAGGTGTTCTTGACCTTCCGCTTAATTTTCTTGCAAACGGTGTTCTTGCGGGCTATAAGGGCTTGTTCGGCTTGATTTTTCCCGAGAGAGTAAGCGGATTTGTGACTTTCTATATTCTATAAAAAAGGTTTGGTTTTAATGCAGGATACGGTGTTATCTTATAAGCTTGAAAGCTTTGAAGGCCCTCTGGACCTGCTTCTACAGCTGATAGCCCGCAACAAACTGAATATTTACGATATAAAGCTTTCGGTTTTAATAGACCAATATCTTGAACAAATGGAACTGTTCAAGGCAAACGAGCTTGATATTTCGAGCGAGTTTCTCGAAATGGCGGCAAGGCTCATCTATATGAAAACCGTAAGTCTTTTGCCGCGCCACGACGAAATCGAAAAGCTCAAGGAGGAGCTTACGGGCGAACTGCTTGAGTATCAGATATGCCGCGAGGTGGCTTTAAAGCTCTCGGAGATGACGGGCGGCTTTGATAACTTTGTAAAATCCCCCTCCGAGGTTGAGGCGGACAAGACCTATGCTCTTACTCACGACGGTGAGATACTGCTTAATGCTTATCTTGCCGCGGTGGGACGGGGTCAGCGCCGGTTACCGCCGAGTGTTGCACCCTTTACAAAAATAGTTGCAAAAAAGATAGTTGCGGTATCGTCAAAGATAGTGTTCGTACTGCGAAATGTTGTAAAAAGCGGCAAAAGCAGTTTAAAATCACTTTACAAAGCCGCATCAAGCCGCTCCGAGCTTGTTGCTACATTTCTTGCTGTTTTGGAGCTTTGCAAGGCAAACCGAATCACGGTGGACGGCGAGGGTGACAGCGCCGAAATCAAACTGATCAAGGGGAAACGTTCTGATGAATAACGAAGAATTGGTAAAGGCATTTGAAGCGGTAATATTTGCCTCGGGCGATCCCATAAGCATTGAAAGGCTTTCAAACGTTTTTGAGATATCTCCCGAAAAGGTTGAAAAGTGTGCCGCGGCGCTTGACGGCAAATTAAAATCTCAAAACAGCTCATTAAAGCTTTTAAAGCTTGAAAACACCTATCAACTTTCAACCGATGAAAAGTATGCTCCGTATATAAAAAAAGCATTTGATATCAACCGCCGCACACCGCTTTCGTCGGCGGCACTCGAGGTGCTTGCGGTTGTTGCGTATAATCAGCCCGTAACACGCGCCTTTATTGAGCAGGTGCGCGGTGTTGACTGCTCGGGCGTTATATCAACCCTTATCGAAAAAGAATTGATAAGCGAATGCGGAAGACTTGATTTGCCCGGTAAGCCGCTGCTTTACGGCACCACAAAGAACTTCCTGCGGTGCTTTAAAATAACCGATTTGAGCGAGCTGCCCGAAATACCCAAAAGCAACACCGATATAAACGATGTGGGCGAGCAGCTTCAGATATCGGAAGAAATATCTCAAACAAAGGAGGAAGCATAATGGCACAGGAAAACATAAAAGGTATAATGGAAACTTCGCTTGATAAACTGCGTACAATGGTTGATGCCGATACCGTTATCGGTACACCGATTTGCGTGGGTGACGTAACCCTTATTCCCGTTTCGCGTGTTTCCTTCGGTCTTGCCACGGGCGGCGGTGATTTCCCTTCAAAGGGGGACAGAACCACCTTCGGCGGCGGCAGCGGTGCCGGTGTTTCGGTGGTGCCTATTGCCTTTATTTCGGTCTGCGGAAACGATGTCCGTATGATGCCTGTATATAACAATATGAACACGGTTGATAAGGCGATAAACCTTGCACCCGATCTTATAGATAAGGTAAAATCCCTCTTTACCAAAAAGGATATCAGGTTTGACAGCGAGGGAAATATAATAAAATAAGAATAACCGCGCGGTATATTGTCATAGGCTTTTGTGGTGATATATATGAAAAAAGCCGCGTTATTTATTCTTACTGTTTTGTTTTTTTGCCGCACGCTTTTTATCGGCACTTATGCTTTGAGTGCAAAGGCGTGCGCTCTTATATGTGCCGATACAAAAGAGGTTATATATTCCCAAAACGGCGATATGCGGCTTGCAATGGCGAGTACCACAAAGATTATGACGGCGTTCATTCTTTGCGAGCAGGATAATCTTGACCGCAAGATTGAGGTAAAGCCGGAGGACGTTGCGGTGGAGGGTACCTCTATGGGACTTGCGGCAGGGGACACCGTAACGCTTTACGACCTGCTTTACGGTATGATGCTGCCCTCGGGCAACGATGCTGCGATGACCGCGGCACGGGCAATAGGCGGAAATGTGCAGAACTTTGTTTTAATGATGAATGAAAAAGCAGAGCGGTTGGGACTTAAAAACACAAGCTTTGCCACACCCTCGGGACTTGATGCCGATACCCATTACACCACCGCGCTTGACCTTGCCGTGCTTACCGCGGAGGCACTTAAAAATCCCGATTTTGCAAAGGCTGTTTCAACAAAACAAAAAACACTCACAATAGGCGGCCGCACCGTAACACTCACAAACCATAACCGTCTTGTCAGAGAGTATGACGATGTTACGGGAGTTAAAACGGGCTTTACCAAAAAGGCGGGCAGATGTCTTGTGTCTTCTGCCGAAAGGGAAGGCAAGCGGGTTGTATTCGTAACACTTAATGACGGCAACGATTGGGCAGACCACCGAAAAATGCTTGACTTAGGGCTTTCCTCGGTACACACCGTGGATATAAGACCTTCGCTTAACAGTATTTCGCTTTCGGTATCAAACGGCGAAACGCTCAATATTCCGCTTGATAAGGAAAAGTATTCGCTTTGCTGTTTAAACGGCAAAGATTACAAATGCAGGGTAAAAGCACCCTCGGTTTTATATGCACCGGTAAAGGCAGGGGATATAATAGGCACGGTTGAGTATTTATCGGACGGTCATATACTTGATACGGTTTATTTAAAGTCCGATAGAGATATCGGCACAAAAAAGCCAAGTAAGTGGTATTTGTTTACGGATACCTTTAAATACATATTAGGGAGTTAATATGAAGGATAACAAAATAAGACTTCAAAAGCACCTTTCGGAATGCGGTGTGGCTTCAAGGCGTAAGGCAGAGGAGCTTATATCGGCGGGTAAGGTGCGCATAAACGGCAGGGTGGCATCGCTCGGCGATAAGGTAGACCCTAAAAGGGACAAGGTTTCCCTAAACGGCAAAAATGTTGTTGCGGTGAACACCAAGGTTTACATTATGCTCAACAAACCGCGCGGCTTTGTCACAACAATGTCGGACGAGCTTGGCAGAAAAACCGTTGCCGATCTTGTAAAGGACGCAGGCGCAAAGGTGTTTCCCGTCGGCAGACTCGACCGCAATTCCGAGGGACTTCTCATTATGACAAATGACGGTGAGCTTGCAAACATTCTCACACATCCGTCAAGCCATGTTAACAAGACCTACCGTGTTACGGTTTCGGGTGAGGTAAACGATGAGCAGATAGCAAAAATGCAAAACGGCATTATGCTTGACGGTAAAAAGACCGCCCCCTGCGACATTTTCGTAATCGAGCGGAAAGAGGACCGCACGGTACTGAGCTTTACTATTCACGAGGGTATAAACCGTGAAATAAGACGTATGTGTGAGGCAGTGGGACTTGATGTACTCCGCCTTAAAAGGACCGAAATTGCAGGCGTAAAGCTCGGTATGTTAAAGCAGGGCGACTGGCGGAATCTTAACGAAAAAGAGCTTAACAGACTTCAAAATATTTCAAAAGGTAAGGGAGAGGTAAAATGATAACGGTTTTACCGAGTAAAAATGAGGACGAAATAAAAGCACTTTTTGAAAGCGAAGCGGTTTTATATAACGAAAAATCGGGTTGTGTTATCGCAAGACTTGATGATGAAATGCTGGGCTATTGCCTTTATTACCTTGATGATAAAAGCATTACGGTATTGGCTTTATCCCCGTCAGACGACCTCTTTCTTGCCGACGGAATACTTCGCAGTGCGCTTCACGTTGCAAGTGAGCGTTTTATTACCGATGCCCGATACGAGGGTGACGGTGAGGTTTACAAGAAGCTCGGATTTATAAAAAACACGCAGAAAAAAACACTTGATATTGATAAACTTTTCAAAGGTTGTAAATGCGAATAAAAAAGTGTTGCAAAATTATTAAAAGTGTGTTATCATATCTATTACTGATTTGATATCCATATTTTCGGAGGTATAAATAATGAACGCGTTAGAGATAATCCTCGGTATACTTGTTATTTTGGTTTCTCTCGTTATTATTGCCGTTATTCTTCTTCAGCAGGGCCACCGCGCAGGTGTTAACGGTGTTATTTCGGGCGGCGCCGATACTTTTCTTTCAAAGAACAAGGCAAGAACCTATGATGCATTGCTTGCCCGCTCAACAAAGTATATCGCAATAGGCTTTTTTGTTCTTGCAATAATTGCAAACATTATAGCGCTCAGAAAGTAATATTTGGTTACAAAGGACCGCTTGCGGTCCTTTAATATGCCGGTGTGGCGGAATGGCAGACGCGACAGACTCAAAATCTGTTGTCAGCGATGGCGTATCGGTTCAAGTCCGATCACCGGCACCATGCAAAAGGACTTGTCGAAAGACAAGTCCTTTTGCAATGATATCCGTTCCGCAAGGAGCTGATATCATTATAACAACTGTTGCACCTCATAATACTTTTAATATATTTTTCTGATTTCACGACTTTGCCGCGGCAAGGTCTTTTTTAACGAGTAAGGTGAAAAAATTGTCGAAAGTACTGTCTTTTTCAAAAAAGAATACAGTTATGACAGTGGCGTTTTTCGCGGCGGTGATAACCTGCTTTATAGTGCCGCTTGATAAAAAATACATAGGCTATTTTGATTTCAAAACGCTTACCTGTCTTTTTTGCGTGCTTGCGGTAGTTTGTGCGCTTAAAAATATAAACTTCTTTTATGTGCTTGCAAAAAAGGTGGTTATTTGTTTTAAAAACGCAAGATTTTGCATACTTGCGCTTGTGTATATAACCTTTATCGGTTCAATGCTTATTGCAAACGATATGGCGCTTTTAACCTTTTTGCCGCTTGGCTACTTTGTGCTGACTGCCACTAAAAAGGAAAAGTATATGGCTTTTACCTTTATAATGCAGAATATAGCCGCAAATCTTGGCGGTATGTTAACGCCTTTCGGCAATCCGCAAAACCTTTATCTTTACACAAAATTCAACATTTCCGATTATGAGTTTATAAAAATTATGCTGCCGCCGTTTGCGGTGGCGATATTTCTTATCACCGTTTGCTGTGCATTTGTAAAGCCCGAGCCGTTAAGTCTTGATGATGAACACATAACTCTTCCTGCGGGGAAAACGGTGCTGTACCTTTTGCTGTTTGCCCTTGCAATAGCCATAGTGTTCAGAAGCATACCCTATTGGATAGGGCTGATAATAATTCCGCTTTGCCTTTTCTTTGTTGATAAAAAAGCGCTTAAATCGGTAGACTATCCGTTGCTTTTAACCTTTGTGTTTTTCTTTGTATTTGCAGGCAATATGGCGCGTATCGGGGTTGTGAGGGACTTTTTTTCAACCCTGCTTTCAAAAAACACACTGCTTTTCAGCACACTTTCCTGCCAATTTATCAGCAATGTGCCGTCAGCGATACTTCTTTCGCAATTCACGGGTAATTACCGCGATTTACTTGTTGGCGTAAACATCGGAGGTGTGGGAACACTTGTTGCCTCACTCGCGAGCCTTATCACATTCAGGGAATACACAAAAAACAATCCACAAAAAACTGCGTATTATATAGGTATGTTTTCGGCGTTAAATTTCGGATTTTTGATATTACTTACATTATTTATGTTACTTATAAGGGCATAAAAAAGCCAGTCGCTTTGCAGTGTGTTCTTAAGGACACACTGCAACGAAATAAATCCCTGACGGGATTTTCGATATGCCTTATAGGCTCGATATGTTGAGGTGCAACTCGATATGCACTGCGGTGCAAGAGGGATTTATTTCATATCGAATTTTTGCGGAGCAGAAATATATCGAAATTTGCCGAAAGGCAAATTATATCGAGTTTGCCCGTGGGCAAACATATCGACAATAATACCGGCTGAATAAAAAAACCGACTGATTTTATTGGCTCTTTGTCAATAGTTGCTGTAAAGAGTTAAAACAGAATATTATGAGTATGTGAGCAGTCGCCGTCAGGCGGCTGCTTGTTCGTTAAGTTGTTGATGAGAAAATATATGTAAAATACGGTTTCTGAATCGTTTAAAATTCTTGTAACCGTAAGCATTACG
>JAZUGP010000011.1:0-4124 GCA_045641225.1 Acutalibacteraceae bacterium | reverse complement strand
ATTAAAAGCCGAAAATCAAATGTTATGGGTGCAAAGTATGAACAATATAACAAACAGTGCTAAAGAAATCGTCCTAAAAGAACTTATATACATCTAATATACTAAGAGCCCCCGAATTGATTTTTACATCAAGTCGGGGGCCGATTCGTCGAACAGGTAATTCTGGCGGGTCACATATTCTATTTTTTATAGCAAACATACAACCTCACCTCCTTGAAATCGTTTTTGTTCTATCAGTAGTATTTTCGGTATGTTCTCACCATACATTATTTAAAGTATATTATAGTTTGTTTTTAATATAATTTTGGTACCAATAATATGAGTCTTTGGGAATCCTTTCAAATGTCTCATAATCAGTATAAACAAGACCAAATCTCTGTGAATAACCCTTTGTCCATTCAAAATTATCCATTAAGCTCCAATAAAAATATCCGTAAACATCAACACCATCATTTATCGTTTTATCTAATTCGGATAAATAACTCTCAATAAAGTTAATTCTGTCGTTATCGTGAATTTTCCTATCCAAAGTCAAAATATCCGGACAAGCCATTCCGTTTTCTGATATTACAATGGGAATATTATATCGCTCATATAAAAATTTCGGTCCCCAATATAATGCTTGCGGAGTAACAGCCCAGTCCATAGTTGTCCTTGGCGTGTTAATCGGATAGTTTACTTTTTCAAATCCGCCTTTTTTATCATCTTGCCAATAAAACCCACGGTAAATATTTTGACAATAAAAATCAATAGGTTGTGAAATAAGTTTCAAATCATCCTTATACGATGAAGGAAGATATTGTTCAAGTTCAATAAATGCCTTAGTATTTCTTGGATATTCTCCAAAAACAATTGGGTCTGTCCACCAAGATACGCTCCATGCAACCCTATCTGCTGTTGCGTCAAAATATGATTTTTTTGCCGCTGATATATCAGATAACTCGTTTGTAGCAGGAAGTGCAGGAAACGAATTAGGAGCAAAGCCTACTTTAGCATCCGAGGATATTTTTCGCAAAGCACGAACCGATTTTCCGTGAGATAACAAAACATTATGTATCATTACTACAATATCTTTTTTGGGCAATTTATATCCGGGAGCGTGTTCTCCGCTTTCATAACCAAGACCGATAAAGCAAGGCGGCTCATTAAATGTGATAAAATGTTTAACCCTATCCGCAAAATTTTCATAAACAACATTAGAATAATATTCAAACCAATCTGAACTTTCAGGATTCAACCAAGCACCCATCTTTTGTAATTCAAGAGGATAATCCCAATGAAACAAAGTAACAAAAGGAGTTATGTTGTTTTCTAACAACAAATCAATAAGTTTATTATAAAATTCAATTCCTTTTTCATTTGTTTCTCCGATACCGTTTGGAATAATTCTTGTCCAAGAAATTGAAAACCTATACGCATTGATGCCGAGATTTTTCATTAACTTGACATCTTCCTCTAATCTATGATAATGGTCGCAGGCAGCATTGCCGGTCTCACCATTTGCACATCTGCCGTCATTAGAATAATCATCCCAAACGGATATTCCCCTTCCATCCTCATTATAGGCACCTTCAATTTGATACGCAGCGGTTGCCGCTCCCAAAAATATTTTATTTTTTGACATTTACATCACCATTATTCTTTGACAAAAGGTATTTCGGTAACTCGGAGTTTCGCACATCCGTAGGGGTGCAGTTCTTTTTCAACTAATTTATCAGTTGCTTTAATATTGTTTGGAATTTTTGAACAAACATTTTCAAATCGTTCTTGATAACCCCAATTTATCCCCGCCATTTTTGTTTTTATAATAATCGGAGGATTTTTTGAATCAAACGGAATTTTTCCTATACCGTTAAATATTTTAGTAAACTCTTTGCCCGAAAAACCGAATTCCCAATTATCATTACTGTAATATTCATAATCACAATAAGGGAATTTGCGTTCAACGCCTTCTTTTGTATACTCAATTATTCTTTTTTCATATTTTAACGGCAGTGAAAATACCAAAGAACCACATTTTACAATATTCAGATCATGAGGCCTTTTCAAAACTTCAGGTTTAGTATCAAATTCTATTGTAATTGCTCTTTTTTCGTTTTTAGCAAATTTGAATTTAAGATTATATTCTTGTGTTTTAACTCCGTTTATTCTTATATTTTCCGCAAATAATTTAATCGGAACTTCCAAAACAAATTCTTTTTCGGTTGAAACATTGAAAACAAGTTTATTTTCAAACGGATAATTGCTTTCAAGCAATATGTTTATTCCGTTTGAATGCAACTCGGTAGGCACCGGAACTGCACAAACAACGGTGTCATTATTATGCATAAAGGCAGAAAGTGCAAATTTAGGCCAACCCTGACCGAAGTTTGAGGTGCAACAGCCGAAATTCGGTTCCAATCCAAATAGGTGTGCTTCTCCATTATTTGTTCCGAAAATAGGATTTCCGGTAAATTTTATGCAAGAAATTTGATTACTCATTTGGTCATATTGGTGCGACCACATATCATCGCTGATGGCTGCCGGCAAAGCATTAAATGCCACAAGTTCCAATAAGCTAAGCCATTTTGAATCACCAGTATATGAAAACAGACACTCATAAGAATACATAAGTTCCACAACTGCGCACAGTTCAGTCCCCTGTATCGGACTTAAACCGGATAAACATTCGTCACCCGTAAATGTTCCGACGGGAGTTCCGTTATACTTAAACAATATATCTAAATACTGCTTTGCATAATCTTTATAATCTTCTCCCAATGCATCACACGAAAGGGCTTCTGACCTTAACATCATAGCCAAATTTACAACATGTGTATTATAAGTCCACTTGTTTAGCGGCTTTTCCCACATTTCAAAATCTTCGCAGAAATCTTTACCTTGACTTTTTAATATGTGAGCCAAATCGGAAATCCACTCGTCTTTAAAATGCTTTTTCAAAAAATCAATACCGATAAAGCCCTCAAACCAACGAAATTCACCCCATGCAAATAATTTAATAGAACCTGACTTTAATAAATCATAATAATTTTTCAAAACATTATATAACACATCGGGGATTCGCTCATCGGACGAACATTCATAATATACAACCAAAACTTTTGAAATGAGCAATACAGCCCAAGTATCATAAGTAGGTATATCTTCTGCTTTACAAGGGCAAATCCATCCGTCTTTATTTTGCTTTGCAATAATAGCGTTTATATACTTTTTCGCTCTTCCGATTAAATCTTTATCGTCAAGCAAATATGCAAGCGGAATAAAACCGTCCAACCAATAAGGAACCCGCTCCCATCCTTCGTCTGTTCCGCCAATCCAAGCGCTGTCTTTGACCGATGGCCACACTTTATCAAGATTACCGTTTAAGCCGTCAGCTTGGATTTCAAGTTGTTTTTTCAGCCAACCCATCGGTTTTATTTGTTTTGTTGTATAAAAATCAAATTTTTTCAAAAAATCATTCCCTCAAAGTAGCACATTCAAAAGTTAATTTATAATATAGTCTGGTTATATGAAATCGGCAGGCAAGAAAATTGCCTGCCAAAATTATCAATCGCGTTTTCTTAATATTTTATACGCAAAAAAGCCAAAAAGCCCAAGAGACAATACAATTCCGACAATTCCTATTATCAATTTGGGATAATCGCAATAAGTTGAAGTTTTTGGAGATGCAATAAAACTATTTCCTACAGCAACATTATCAAAATCGGCAGAATATCCCGTGTTTCTAAGTCCTATGGTGCCTGTTGGATTGCTATTGTTTGTATCAACAACATCAAACAAAATTGAATCATTAACATAGCATTTTATGTTATTTCCCTTAACCGAAACTTTCAAATTTGAAATTTCGTCCGCATTTGAAACCACATCACTGTTTTCTGCCAAAACCGTTCCCGTTTTTCGGTCATATAATCTATACCCGCCTACGCCGGTTTTATTACTAATCAATTCGGAAAATTCATAACCGTCTTTCGGACCTGAAGAACGGACAACCAAAGCGGCTGAAGAAACAGCATTTGATATTTTCTCATCAGAAAAGCAAACCCGAACATCGGCAGATGCACAATAATCAGTCCATTCATTTGCTTTTTCAATGTTAGACAAATAATTATTATTTGATTTACCGC
>JAZUGP010000010.1:0-23530 GCA_045641225.1 Acutalibacteraceae bacterium | reverse complement strand
ATCTCTTTTGTGTTTTATATGCGTGGGTATGTTTTGCCCACGCATTGTTTTTTACTTATTTTTGGAGGTGCTTTACAATCGGCAGCAAAGAATTGGCAATTAATGAGGCCATAAAGTTTAAAGAGGTACGAGTTATCGATTCCGATGGCAGTCAGCTCGGAATAATTCCCGTATCAAAAGCTCTTGAAGCGGCCTATGCGAAGGATTTGGATCTTGTAGCTATTTCTCCCAATGCCACACCGCCCGTATGTAAGATTATGGACTACGGTAAGTATCGTTTCGAGCAGGCAAAGAGGGAAAAAGAAGCAAAGAAAAATCAAAAAACCGTTGAAATCAAAGAAATCCGTTTGGGACTCAGCATTGATAAGCACGATTTTGAAACAAAGGGCAATCATGCTATAGAGTTTTTAAACGGCGGAAACAAGGTTAAGGTTTCCATTCGTTTCCGCGGCAGAGAGCTCGGTCATCCACAGATAGGTCTTGAGATAATGCAGCGCTTTGCCGAGTACTGCGCTGATGCTTCAAGTGTTGAAAAAGCTGCAAAAATGGAAGGCAGAAACATGTTGATGTTTTTGGCTCCGAAGAATAGTAAATAAATTGTTTTACAGGAGGAATACAAAATGCCTAAAATCAAAACACACAGCGGTGCTAAAAAGCGTTTTAAGCTCACCAAAACCGGCAAGGTTAAAAGAGCTCATGCTTTCAAGTCACACATTCTTAACAAGAAAACAACAAAGCGTAAGAGAAATCTTCGCAAGGTCGTATGTGCCGATGTAACAAATGTTGCAAAGGTAAAGAAAATGATTCCTTATAAATAATAGGAAAGATTGAGTGGAGGTTACTTAAATGGCTCGTGTAAAAGGTGCGTTAGCAACACGCAAAAGAAGAAAAAAGACTTTAAAACTTGCCAAAGGTTATTTTGGCGCAAAATCCAAGCTCTTTAAAACTGCAAAAGAGGCTGTGATGAAATCGGGCAATTATGCCTACATCGGCCGCAGACAGAAAAAGCGCGATTTTCGTCGTTTGTGGATAACCCGTATTTCCGCGGCGGCAAAGATCAACGGTATGAACTATTCAACATTTATGAACGGACTTTCAAAGGCCGGTGTTCAGATTAACCGTAAGATGCTTGCTGATATAGCAGTTAACGATGCAAAGGGCTTTGCGGCTCTTGCAAACACCGCTAAGAAAGCACTTGAAAAATAATTGCAAAATCGCCCGCGGCTTATTGCCATTCGGGCGACTTTTTGCTTTTTCATAACAAATACAATCGGGGGTTTTACCTTGAAATACACCGAAATTTCAAGTAAAGATAATGAAATTATCAAGCTTTCGACTTCTTTACAAAAGAGTGCAAAAATAAGAAAACAGCAAAAGCTTTTTGTTATTGAGGGACTCAGAATATGCCTTGATGCCGTTCAAAACGGTATTGATTTTATGGCTCTGCTTGTCACAAAAAGCGCTCTTGAAAAGCATTCGGAAGACCTTTCCTCGCTCGAGTTAAAATCGGAAAAATCATATCTTTTAAGCGATGAGCTTTTTAGACGGATTTCGGATACCGTTAATCCGCAGGGCATCATTGCAATAGCAAAAATGAATGAAAGATCTGTATCTGCGCCAAAAAACGGAAGATATATAGCCCTTGAAAATATTAATGACCCCACCAATTTAGGCGCAGTTACGCGTACGGCGGAGGCACTCGGTGTAAGCGGAATTATAATCACCGATAATTCCTGCGATCCGTATTCACCGAAGGTGCTAAGAGCTTCTATGGGAACGCTTTTGCGAATGCCTGTTTATTTTACCGATAGCATAACCGATTTTGCAAAAAAACACGGTCTTATTACGTATGCATGCGTTGTTGATAGGGATGCGAAAAGTATTACTGACTGTAAATTTGAAAACGGCACTGTACTAATTATTGGCAATGAAGCCAACGGTGTATCTGATTTCACAAAAGAAAACGCCGATTATCTTATCACCATTAAAATGTGCGGTAAAGCTGAGTCACTCAATGCTGCTTCTGCCGCTTCAATAGCTATTTGGGAAATGATGAAATGACAGCGAAAACAGTATTAAACAATCTTTTAATTCTCCAAAAGGCTTTTGGTGTGGGCAGTGTGAAAGCGTATAATTATTATCTGCTATTGCGTGATAAAGCACTGCTTTCACACGATATATTTTCGCAAAAATCACTGTTTGATGAAAAAGATTTTATTAAAATACTTGCGGTCGATAAGAATTATACAGAGCGCTTGTTGGATTTGTGCGTAAAAAACGATATCAAAATCATCACACCTTGCGATACCGATTTTCCGGATAGACTTATAAACATAAATCCGACTCCGCTAGTACTTTTCTACAAAGGCACTTTTCCGCACTTTGATGATGAGCCGACTATCTGCATTGTGGGCCCGCGCAAGGTTTCTCAGTTCGGCGGTAAAGCCGCCTATTCGCTGTCCTACCGCCTTGCAAGAGCCGGATTTACTATTGTGAGCGGTGCGGCTGTAGGTTGCGATACCTTTGCGCATAAGGGTGCTATAAAGGCAGGCGGAACCACTGTTGCTGTTTTAGGCTGCGGTATACTTTCAGATTATCTTCCGGAACAGCGATGCTTAAGAAATGAAATTGCCGAAAAAGGTTGTCTTATAAGTGAAATACCGCCTGCAGAGAAAGGCAGTAAGTTCTCATTCCCGATACGAAACCGCATATTGTCGGGCTTAAGCCTTGGCGTTGCGGTTATCGAAGCGGCAGAGAAAAGCGGTGCCATAAATACCGCCCACCATGCCGCCGCACAGGGCAGAGACGTTTTTGTTATACCCGGAAATCCCGTGGACGAGCATTATAAAGGCTCAAACAATCTCCTGAGGGACGGTGCAAAGCCCCTTATTGATGCTTCGGATATTTTTAATGAATACATAGTTCAATATGCGGATAAAATCGATATAGAAAAAGCTTTTGCAAAAAGCGAGGAAATTTCCGGTAATAAAAAATTTACAAAAAAGATTGTTAAAGGTCTTTCAAAACGCGCCGAAATATTGTATAATAATTTAGATAATCAAAAGTTCACTGCGGACAATTTAATGAACTGTAATTTAAGTTACGATGAAATCCTTTCTTCACTTACCGAACTTGAAATCGCAGGATATATTAAATCGCTCCCCGGCGGTATTTATGTAACGATATAAAGGAGAAAAACAATGGCAAAGCTTGTAATAGTTGAGTCACCTTATAAGATAAAAGGTATAAAAAAATATTTGGGTCCTAATTACGAGGTTATGGCTTCCAAGGGACATGTCCGCGATTTACCCAAATCAAAGCTCGGCGTTGATATAGAAAACGGATTTAAACCGCAGTATTTTAATATGCCCGAGAAAAAAGAACTGATAAGCAAACTTAAAGATGCCGCCGCTAAAAGTGACGGAGTTTTGCTCGCGACCGACCCTGACCGTGAGGGTGAGGCGATTTCGTGGCATTTGGCACAGATATTAGATCTTGATTTTAATGAGAAAAACCGCATTTCCTTTAACGAAATCACCGAAAGCGGTATCAAAGCGGGTATAAACGACCCTCACAAAATAGACCTAAATCTTGTTGATGCTCAGCAGACAAGGCGTGTTCTTGACAGAATTGTGGGTTATAAGTTAAGCCCGTTCCTTTGGAAAAAGGTTAAAAGCGGACTTTCGGCAGGAAGAGTCCAAACGGTTGCATTAAGGCTGATTGTTGAACGTGAGCGCGAAATAGAAAAGTTTAACTGCGAAGAGTATTGGACTGTTGACGCAAAGCTTTTAAGCCAACGAAAATCTTTTGATGCCAAGCTTTTCGGCACTGCTGACGGCAAGAAAATCGAAAATATTTCCTGTGAATCCGATGCAAAAGAAATTGTTGATAAGCTTGAAAATGCCATTTACAAAGTTCTTTCTGTTAAAAAAGGAACAAGAAACAAGCAACCCGCTCCGCCATTTAACACATCCACCTTGCAGCAGGAGGCTTCAAGAAAGTTAGGGTTTACAGGTCAAAGAACTATGAAGGTTGCTCAGCAACTCTACGAAGGTATTGATGTTAAGGGCAACGGCGTTACCGGTCTTATTACCTATATGCGTACCGATTCCCTGCGTATTTCCGAAGAAGCGAGAGCGAGCGCAAATAAGTTTATTACCTCAACTTACGGCAATAACTATCTGCCTGATAAACCACGCTATTTTAAAACAAAGAGCGGCGCTCAGGATGCCCACGAGGCAATCAGACCCACAAATGTGTTTTTAACCCCCGATGCGGCTAAAAATTCGCTTACTCTTGAGCAGTACAAGTTATACAAGCTTATCTGGGAAAGATTTTTGGCTTCACTTATGGCTTGCTGTGTTCAAGATACTGTTGCCGTTGATATCGGTGCTGCCGATTATATATTTAAAGCAAACGGCTATTCGGTTAAGTTTGACGGCTTTACCGTGCTTTATGAGGAAGGCAAGGATGAGGACGAGGCTGACGGTGTTGCCTTACCTTTGATGAGCGTTGGCGATGTATTAAAGCTTAAGTCAATAACGCCCAACCAGCACTTTACTCAACCGCCTGCGCGTTATAATGAGCCAACACTTATCAAAGCGCTTGATGAAAACGGTATTGGCAGACCTTCAACCTATGCTCCGATAATTTCAAACATCTTGCAGAGAAGTTATATTGAGCGCGAAAAGAAGTCGCTTAAGCCCACACAACTCGGTATGGTTGTATCCGACCTTATCTGTGAATATTTCAATAAAATAGTTGAGGTAAAGTTCACGGCAGGTCTTGAAAAGAAGCTTGATAAAATTGCAACAGGTGAGCTTAACTGGATTGATACCATATCGGATTTTTATGATGATTTCAGTGTTCTTTTTGATAAAGCCGAAAGCTCTCTTACCGGAAAAAGGGTTAAGGTGCCTGATGTTGAAACCGATGTTATATGTGAAAAATGCGGCAGAAAAATGGTAATTAAGAGCGGCAGATTCGGTAAGTTCCTTGCTTGCCCCGGATATCCCGAGTGCAAGAACACAAAGCCCGCTCCCGAAAATGAAATAAAACAACCGTGTCCCAAGTGCGGTGCACCGCTTATTAAGCGTGTGTCCAAAAAGGGCAAAAAGTTCTACGGTTGTTCTAATTACCCGAAATGCGATTTTGCTTCCCCCGGTGTGCCTACCGGAGAGATATGTAAGGAATGCGGCAGTTACATTATAAGCGGTTTACGCGGTAGGAAATACTGTATGAATTCCGAGTGTGTAACGCGCATAAAAGCAAAACAGTCGGGTAGCGAAAATGAATAAAATCCGTGTTATCGGCGCCGGCCTTGCCGGTTGCGAAGCTGCCTGGGCAATCTCAAAATGCGGTGTTGCGGTAGAACTTATCGAAATGAAACCTTTTAAAAGGTCACCGGCACATAAAACCGATGATTTTGCCGAGCTTGTATGCTCAAACTCTCTTAAAGCCGCAAGAATTGACAGTGCCGCCGGTCTTTTAAAGGAAGAAATGCGAAGACTCGGCTCTCTTTGTCTTGAAGCGGCGGATATTTCAGGTGTTGCCGCAGGCGGCGCTTTAGCGGTTGACCGTGGGATTTTTTCAAAGTATATTACCGAAAAAATAAGGTCAGATAAGAATATCACTGTTGTAAATAAGGTTGAATCGGAATTATCCGATGATATACTAACGGTTGTTGCAACAGGACCGCTTACCGATGAATCGCTTGCCGAAAATATCAAAAAGATACTGAATACAGATAACTTAAGCTTCTATGATGCCGCCGCACCCATTGTTACCGCCGAAAGCATAGATATGTCGAAGGCTTTTATTGCCTCGCGTTACAATGAAGGTGAAACGGGCGACTACATAAACTGCCCTATGAACAAGGCTGAGTATGAAGCGTTTTACAACGAGCTGATAAACGCCGATGGCGCACCGCTTCACGATTTTGATAAGCCTCTTAAGGTTTATGAGGGTTGTATGCCGGTTGAAGTGCTTGCAAAACGCGGTGAGGATTCAATACGTTTTGGTCCGTTAAAGCCCGTGGGACTTAAAGACCCGCGCACCGGTCACAGACCTTGGGCAGTGGTACAGCTTCGTAAGGAAAATGCCGAAGGCTCACTCTACAATATTGTGGGATTTCAAACCAATCTTAAGTTTTCGGAACAAAAAAGGGTATTTTCACTGATACCGGGTCTTGAAAATGCGGATTTTCAGCGTTTCGGCGTTATGCATCGAAACACCTTCATTGATTCACCTCGTGTTCTTTCACCCGATTTATCTTTAAAGACAATGCCAAATGTTTTTATTGCCGGTCAGTTATCGGGTGTTGAGGGATATATGGAATCGGCATCTTCCGGTATTGTTGCAGGTATAAATGCGGTGTGTCGACTTAAAGGCATTGAACCGTTAATACTGCCGAAATACACTATGATTGGCGCTCTTTTGGGATTTATTACTGATAAAACCGTAACTGCATTTCAGCCTATGGGGGCTAATTTCGGTGTTCTGCCTGCACTTAATAATCACATTCGTGATAAGCGCGAAAGATACGCGGCTTTGTCAAACCGTTCACTTGATTTTTATAATAAGCTTGATTTGGGGAGGCTATTTTAATGAGAATTGCAGTTGACGCATTCGGAGGTGATTATGCTCCGGAGGAAATTGTAAAGGGTGCAAGTCTTGCTTCAATCGAATACGGTGTTGAAATCACATTTTGCGGTAAAAAACCGGCGATTGAAGATGTGATAGACCGCAATAATCTCTCTTTCTTCGGTGAGCTTGTTATCAAAGATACCGATGATATTATTTCAATGCACGATGAACCTAAAACGATTTTAAGATCACATTCGGAGTCCTCTATGGGACTGTGCTTTAAAGAGCTTAACAATGAAGGTGCCGATGCAATGGTATCGGCCGGCTCTACGGGCGCATTGGTTGTTGGCGGTACGCTTCTTGTAAAACGTATTAAAGGTGTTAAACGCACCGCGCTTGCAAGTATGATGCCCGCCGCAAACGGCGACTATCTGCTTATGGATATGGGTGCCAATGCCGACTGCAAACCCGAAATGTTGGCACAGTTCGGTGTTATGGCGGATGCGTATCTTAAAGGTGTTATGGGCAATAAAAATCCGCGTATTGCTTTGTTGAACATCGGCACTGAGGACACTAAGGGTGACGAGGTGCACGTTGAAGCATATAAATTGCTTAAAGATAAAAACATCAACTTTGTAGGTAATATTGAGGCAAGAGAGGTTCCGAAAGGCGGCTTTTGTGATGCGGTTATTACCGATGGCTTCAGCGGCAATATACTTTTAAAAACCGTTGAAGGTACCGCGATAACACTTTTTTCACTTATCAAAAAAATCCTTTATAAATCGCTTATAAATAAGCTTGCTGCACTTGTGCTTAAAAAAGATTTATATTCACTTAAATCGCTTATGGATAGCTCAGAAGTGGGCGGTGCGGTACTTTTAGGGTCCTCAAAGCCGATTATTAAAGCACACGGCAACTCTGATGCAAAAGCAATTAAAAGCGCTGTAAGACAAGCTAAAAATGTTGCCGAAAACAATATCATCGGAATTATTGCCGATAACATTTAAGGTGTTATAATGGAAAATCTTGAAAACCGACTTGGTCACAAATTTAAAAACATCAATTTACTTAAAAACGCGCTTACCCATTCTTCTTATGCAAACGAGGTAAGAAAAGGCTTTTCTTCAAACGAGCGCCTTGAGTTTTTGGGAGATTCGGTGCTTTCAATAATCGTATCGGATTATATTTACAAAAAGTTTCCCGATATGCCTGAGGGTGAGCTTACACGACTGCGTTCCTCGTTGGTATGCGAAAAAGCCTTGTGTTCATTTTCTCGCGAGCTTGATGTCGGCAGTTATCTAATGCTCGGCAAAGGCGAAGATAAGGGCGGCGGCAGAGAGCGTGATTCCATTCTTGCCGATGCTTTTGAGGCGATACTTGCTGCAATTTATCTTGACGGCGGTATGAACTGTGCCCGCACATTTGTTATGGATTTTGTTTTAAGAGAACTGAAATCGCACAAAAACGACGATGTTATGAAGGACTATAAAACCGCATTGCAGGAAATAATTCAAAAAAATCCCGAAGAATCGGTGAAATATGTTCTTGTTGACGAAAAAGGCCCTGACCATGATAAATCTTTTACCGTTGAGGTTTGCCTTAACTCAAATGTTATCGGTAAGGGAAGCGGAAAGAACAAAAAGCAGGCAGAGCAGATGGCGGCAAAACAAGCGCTTGAGCTTATGGGTGAAATCTGATGCCCCGTCACGCAAATATTTCTGTTTTTGTGCCGCATATCGGTTGCCCTAATATGTGCAGCTTTTGTAATCAACGTCATATCACGGGCACCTCAAAAACACCCGTTGCTGATGATATTGACCGTGCGGTAAGCATTGCCGTTAACAGTAAAAAATATAGTGCCGATAATACCGAAATTGCTTTTTTCGGCGGCAGTTTTACCGCTATTGACGCCGATTATATGGTGTATCTGTTAAATGCCGCTTACAAATATGTTGAAAACGGTACGGTATGCGGTATCCGCGTTTCCACAAGACCCGATGCCGTAAATAAAGAAATACTTGATATTTTAAAAAGCTTTGGCGTTACAGCTATTGAGCTCGGTGCACAAAGCCTTTCCGATGATGTGCTCAAGCTCAATAACAGAGGACATACCGCAAAAGACGTTTTAGACGCATCGTATCTCATAAAAGAATACGGTTTTTCATTAGGTCTTCAAATGATGACGGGACTTTACGGCAGTAACGACAGTATTGATATAAATACCGCCGAGCAGTTTATTAAAATTAAGCCCGATACGGTACGGATATATCCTACAATAGTGTTGAAAGACACCGATCTCGGTGATATGTTTTTAAGAGGAATATATAATCCGCAAAGTCTTGAAAATGCGATAAATCTGTGCTCAAAATTGTATATGATGTTCACTGAAAATAATATCAATGTTATAAGGCTCGGTCTTCATACGATAGAAAAAGAGTACTATCTTTCGGGTCCTTTTCATCCTGCCTTTAGTGAACTTTGTCAGTCGAGAATACTGTTTAATAAGGCTGTAAGTATGCTGAAAGAACAGGGAAAATACATTATTTACGTTAATAAGTCTGACGTTTCCAAAATGACGGGAAACAATAAAAGCAATATTATAAAACTTAAAAATCTCGGTTTTGAGTGTGTTGTAAAACAGTCGGAATCGTTAAAGCCATTAAATATTATTATCAGAAAAGCCGGTGAGTAAATGCTTTTAAGTTCAATACAAATTCAGGGTTTTAAGTCTTTTGCCGATAAAACCACTTTGAAGTTCGGTAAGGGTATAACCGCCGTTGTTGGACCTAACGGCAGCGGAAAAAGTAATATTTCCGATGCGGTAAGATGGGTGCTCGGTGAACAGTCCACCAAAAGCCTGCGTGGGCAGTCAATGGAGGATGTTATTTTCGGCGGCACGGATACGCGCCGTCCCCACGGATTTTGTGAGGTAACTCTTAATATCGATAATGCTGACCGCACCCTTAATTTTGATAATGATTTTGTATCGGTAACTCGCAGATACTACCGCTCTCACGAAAGTGAGTATCTTATAAACAATGTTACCGTGCGACTTAAGGACGTTCACGAGCTGTTTATGGATACGGGACTCGGAAGAGACGGTTATTCAATGATAGGGCAGGGCAAAATTGATAATATTATCAGTTCGCGCTCAGATGAACGCCGTGATATATTTGAAGAAGCATCAGGCATATCAAAGTACCGTTACCGCAAAACCGAGGCAGAGCGTAAGCTTACCGCGGCAGAGGATAACCTTTTACGGCTTAAAGATATTATGGACGAGCTTGAGGTCCGCGTAGGTCCTCTTGAGGAACAGAGTAAAAAAGCCGAAAAGTTTTTGGTGCTTGCGGAAAGCAAAAAGCAACTTGAAGTCGGATTGTGGCTGCACACACTGAATAATTCAAAAGAAATTTTGCGCTCACACGAGAGCAAAATAGATATTGCACGCCTTAAATATCAGGAAATTGAAGATGCATTAAGCGATTTTGACATTAAAAGTGAGCAAAACGCGGCGGCTTTTGCAGAAATCACCACCGCTATTGAGAATGAGCGACAGTTGATTGCTGAGTCAAATGAAGAAAAGGTTATGCTTGCCGGTAAAATATCCGTTATTGAAAACGATATTTTGCATAATAATGAATCGGTAGACCGCTTGAAATCCGAAAATGAGCAGTTATCAAGCTCGGACGCCGCGGCAAAAGAGGAAATTGACCTTAAACGAAAGCTTGCCGGCGAAAAACAGAATACCGTTAATTCTTTAAAGGACAAGCTTTCAGAACTTGAAAATCAGCTTTCCGAACTGCTTTGTGATAGTGAAAACATTTCAAGGCAAATTGAAGAAAAAATAATTATGCTGAACGGTATATCCGCCGATATTTCGGATTTGCGTGTAACTTTGATGACATCAAAGACCTCACTTAATGAAATCGGTTCACGAAAGTCGGTTGTTAACGAGCTCATAATACAAAATAATGCCGAAAAAGATTCTTTAAATAAAGAAATAAACGAAACGGAACAGCTGCTTAGCAAAACCGAGGAACAAATTACCTCCTATTCAAACGCGCTTAAGGGATACGAACTGCGTATGGAAAACAAAAAAGCATCTGCGGATGACCTTAAGGAAAAGCTTGATAATATCCACCTTGATATAGAAGCCAAAAAGCGTCGTGTTCAGATTTTGACCGAGCTTGAAAACAATATGGATGGCTTTTCACACGCCGTAAAGTCTGTAATGAACAGTGCCGCAAGCGGCAGTTTAAGAGGTATTTGCGGGCCTGTTTCAAAGCTTATAAGGGTTGATAATAAATATTCTCTTGCTATTGAAACCGCGCTCGGCACCGCAATTCAAAACATTGTTGTTGAAAATGAAAGCGATGCAAAACGCGCCATTAGCTTCCTTAAGGAGACAAAAGGCGGCAGAGCCACATTTATGCCCGTTTCAATCCTTAAATCAAAGGAATTCAAGGAAACGGGGTTTGATGATATTTTCGGTTTTGTGGGTATTGCCGATACACTCGTTTCGGTTGACGCTAAATACCGCGAAATCATCAAATATCTGTTAGGCGGCACCGCTGTTACCGAGGATATTGACAGCGCGGTTGTTTTGGCAAAAAAATATAATTACAGAATTAAGGTTGTATCACTTGACGGTCAGGTGGTAAATCCCGGCGGCTCGCTTACCGGCGGTTCACTTGTTAAAAACGCAGGTCTGCTTTCCCGTGGCTCGGATATCAAAAAGTTTGAAGAAGAAATACAAAAGCTTTCAGAGAACGAAAAAAAGCTTTCAAATATGTATGATGAGTCACTTGCCGAAATATCTGCGGTTAATGCCGATATTATTGCTGTAAGAGCTGATATTACAACTGCGAATGAAGATAAAATAAGAACCGTTGCCGAGCTTAAACGTCTTGAAGAATTGCTTAACAACTGCAATAATTCGATTAAGGATCTTGAGGCTGAGCGGGATAATTCCGATGAAAAAACATACGCTCTTAACTCTGTTTGTGAAAAAGCCGAAAAAGATATTGAAGCGCTTGAAAATCAAAAAACGATTATTCAGTCGGAGATTGACAATAAGACCTCCGGCAGAGATAGTCTTTCGGCAACAAGAGATGAAATCACCGATAAAATAACCAATCTCAAGCTTGAAATCATTGATAATGAAAAGGATGCCGAGCTTTTGCTTAACGGTGCCGATGATATCGAAAAGGCAATCGGTTCACGCGCTCAAAGGTCACTTGAAATCGAAAACGAAATCTGCGCACTTCAGTTTAAAATCGATAATCTCAATTCCGATATTGCCGATACCAAGGATGAAATTGATAATGTTGACATTAAAATAGCACAGTGCAACGAAAAAATCATCCGTCTTACCGAGGAACGCAACGAAACCGAAAAGGCGGGAGTTACCTTACGCGCTTCCGAAAAAGAGAGGATTTCCGAACGCGAAAAAATCGGCGGAGAGCTTGCACGTCTTTCCGAGCGTAAAGAAATACTTGTTCAGGAATACGACGATGTTATCAGAAAGCTTTTTGATGAATATCAGCTTACCAAGAGTGAGGCTGAAAAAATCGGCATTGTTATCGAAAAGCCCGCCGATGCTAAAAAAGAGCTTGCTGAGATTAAGTCAAAAATCAGAAACTTGGGCAATGTTAATGTTTCTGCCATTGAGGAGTACAAAGAGGTTAAAGAAAGATACGACTTTATGAAGTCGCAGATTGACGACGTTGAGCATTCCCGCAGCGAACTTCACAAGCTTATCAACCAACTTACCGCACAGATGCAGGAGCTTTTTGTTATCGGATTTGATAAAATAAACCATAACTTTTCAAAAACCTTCCGTGTGCTGTTTGGTGGCGGAAGTGCTGAGCTTAAACTTTCAAATCCGGATAATATTCTTGAAAGCGGTATTGATATTGAAGCACGTCTTCCAGGTAAAAACGTACCGAGCCTTGATGGACTTTCGGGTGGTGAAAAAGCACTTGTGGCGCTTTCTATTTACTTTGCGATTATGCAGGTAAACGCGCCTCCGTTCTGCTTTCTTGATGAGGTTGATACCGCACTTGACGATATCAACGTTGACCGCTTTGCAGATTATATGAAAAGTTCTGAGTTTAATACACAGTTTATCT
Source organism: Acutalibacteraceae bacterium (assembly GCA_045641225.1). Classification (GTDB taxonomy): domain Bacteria; phylum Bacillota; class Clostridia; order Oscillospirales; family Acutalibacteraceae; genus UBA737. Next base: position 10,814 of record JAZUGP010000010.1, on the reverse strand, counting down.
GCGTTACCCACCGCAGAGGTACTATGGAAGCCGCTGATATGCTTTACGGTGTTACAATGCAGGAAAAGGGTGTAACAAAGCTTCTCGAACTGAATGTTGCGGAGCTTGAAAAGAAGCTTCAGCTTGAAAATCAAACAGCATAAGGATAAATTAAAACACTATGGGATTATTCGGAAAGATTAAAAACGGACTGCAAAAAACAAAAAATTCAATTTCCGGCGGTATAACAAGCATTGTAAACAGCTTTACAAAAATCGATGAGGATTTGTTTGAAGAACTTGAGGAAATGCTTGTTATGTCGGATATCGGTGTTGCAACCTCAACCGCGATATGCGATATGCTGCGCGAAAAGGTGAAATCAACAGGCACCACAGACCCTTCGGTAATCAAGGACTATATGCACGATATCATAGTTGATATGTTAGGCGAGGATAAGGGTCTTGACCTTAACACAAAGCCTTCGGTAATTCTTGTTATCGGTGTAAACGGTGTGGGCAAAACAACCTCGATAGGAAAGCTTGCACACAATCTTAAAAACGAGGGGAAAAGTGTAGTCCTCGGCGCCGCAGATACATTCAGAGCCGCCGCGATTGAGCAACTGGGTGTATGGGCTGAACGCGCACAGGCTTCAATGGTAAAAAGTGTAGAGGGAACCGATCCTGCTTCGGTTGTTTTTGATACTATCAACTCCGCAAAGTCAAAAGGGGCTGATGTTATTATATGCGATACTGCGGGCAGACTGCACAACAAGAAAAATCTTATGGATGAGCTTGCAAAAATCCGCAGGGTTATTGCAAGAGAACTTCCGGATTCAAGTGTTGAAACATTGCTTGTGCTTGATGCCGCCACGGGACAGAATGCCGTTAATCAGGCACGTGAGTTTAAAAATGTAACCGATATTTCGGGCATTATACTCACAAAGCTCGACGGCACGGCAAAGGGCGGTATCGTGGTTGCCATACACAACGAACTCGGAATACCTGTAAAGTTTGTAGGTGTGGGCGAGGGTATAGATGATCTTGAACCGTTCAGCACCTTGGATTTTGTGGACGGAATTTTTGATAAGGCCTGATATTTATGAAGATATTTTTAGCGACAAAGAACAAGTACAAAATCATTGAGCTGAAACGCATTCTCGAACCTATGGGTTTTGATGTTGTTAGTGAAAGTGATATAAACAAAAACTTCCCCGATGTTGAGGAAAACGGTACAACCTTTTCTGAAAATGCGATTATTAAGGCAAAAGCCGGTTGCCGTAACACGGGATTTATTTCGGTTGCGGATGATTCCGGTCTTTGTGTTGATGCATTAGGCGGTGCACCCGGTGTGTTTTCTGCAAGATACTCAGGTGTTCACGGTAATGATGAGGAAAACACGCAAAAGGTTTTGAGCGAGCTTAAGGACGTCCCCGATGAAAAACGCACCGCAAGATATGTTTGCGCCATTGCCTGTGTTTTTCCCGATGGCAGTGAGTTTGTTGTTGAAGGGAAATGCGAGGGTAAGATACTCAGAGAAAAAACCGGCGAAAACGGTTTTGGTTACGACCCGATTTTCTGCGGCGAGCCCGGACCTTTCGGTATGGTTTCAAGTGAGGAAAAGGACGCGGTATCGCACCGCGGTAAGGCTTTGATTTTATTTAAAGAGAAACTTACGCAAATACTGAATTAAGGTGGGAAATATGTTAAACAGCAGACAAAGAGCACAGCTTCGCGGTATGGCAAACGGCTATGAAACGATTTTACATATCGGCAAAGGCGGTATGACCGAGCAGGTGGTATCGCAGGCTGACGAAGCACTTGAAAAGCGTGAGCTTATAAAGGCAAAGGTTCTCGAAACCTGTGATGTGTCCGCAAGGGAAACTGCCGAAAGCATTGCCGAAAAAATCGGAGCTGACGTTGTTCAGGTTATAGGTTCAAAGTTTATTCTATACAGAGAGAGCAAAAACAATAAAACTATAAAACTGGTGAAATAATGAAAACAATTGCAGTTTTCGGCGGTACCTTCAATCCTTTTCATATAGGTCATTATGAAATGCTGAAAGCGATATGTGAGCTTGATTATATTGACACCGTTCTTGTAATGCCCGATAAGATACCTCCGCATAAAGATATGGATTTTTGTGTTTCGGATGATGACAGAATTGAGATGTGTCGCCTTGTATGTGAGGATTTTGATAAAGCGCGGCTTTCAACCATTGAATTTGAAAGAGCAGGCATTAGCTACACCGCGGATACCGTAAAAATCCTGAAAAACAGATATCCCGATACCGATTTTTATTTTGTTATCGGCGGAGATATGGTAACAAGTCTTGAAAATTGGTATAATACAGAATATCTTTTTAACAATTTAAAGTTTATCGCTTTTTCGCGTGACGATAATAATGCCTTTAAGAAAAGCGTTAAATCACTTACGGCAAAAGGTGTTAAAATTACCGTGATAAACAAAGCAATTACAGATATATCTTCATCAAATTTGCGTAAAAACATCAATATAAAATATTTGCCGCAAAAGGTTTACGGTTATATAAAAGAAAAAGGACTTTACAATGGATAAAATAGACGAATATAAGCTTTTGTTAAAAGAAAGGCTTACCGAAAAAAGATATTATCATTCGCTCTGCGTTGCCGACGAGGCAAAACGCCTTGCGATAAAATACGGAGCCGATGAAAACAAAGCATATCTTGCGGGACTGCTGCACGATATCACGAAAAACGCACAAAAAGAAGAGCATTTTAAAATATTTGATGAGTTCGGTATCAAGTTTAACAAAATAGAATTAAATGCCGAAAAGCTTTGGCATGCTGTTTCGGGTGCCGCTTATGTTGAGCATTATCTTGGTATCACGGATAAAGATATTATTGATGCAATCAGGTTTCATACCACAGCAAAAGCTGATATGTCGCTTTTATCGGTAATTTTATATCTTGCGGACTTTTCGTCTGCCGACCGTGATTATGATGATGTTGATATTATGCGAAAGCTTGTGGACAAAACACTTGACGAAGCATACCTATATGCGCTATCATATTCGGTAAGTGATTTGGTAAAAATGGGGAAAGCAATACATCCCGACACACTCGATGCCTATAATGAAGCAGTTATGAAAGGAAATTGATAATGGAAAACGAAAAAATCCTTGAAATTGCCGCGAATGCTTTAAGCTCTAAGAAAGCAAAAGATATAAATGCCATTAAAATTGATGACCTTACAGTGCTTACAACCTATTTTTTACTATGTACCGCAACATCTTCTACTCATGTTCGCGCACTTGCTGATGAGGTTGAGGAAAAACTGAAGGAACAGGGAATTGAACCGCATCATATTGAGGGTAAAGCTTCCGGTTGGGTTGTGCTTGATTATAATGCCGTTATAGTTCATATTTTTACTGCCGCACAGCGAGAGTTTTATGCCCTTGATAAAATGTGGAGTGACGGAAAACAACTCGATTTAACAACGATAATTAAGGAAAATACAGGTGATTGATATGAAATATAATTACAGTGAAATTGAAGAAAAATGGCAAAAAATCTGGGAAGAAAACAATACCTTTGCCGCAAAAGACGATTATTCAATGCCCAAGTTTTTTGCTTTGGTAGAGTTTCCGTATCCTTCAGGTCAGGGACTCCACGTAGGCCATCCGCGTTCTTACACCGCCCTTGATATTGTTGCGCGTAAAAAACGCCTTGAGGGTTATAACGTTTTGTACCCGATGGGATGGGATGCTTTTGGTCTTCCTACCGAGAACTTTGCCATTAAAAATCACATACATCCGTCTATTGTAACCAAAAATAATATTGCAAACTTTAAAAGACAGTTAAAGTCTTTGGGCTTCTCGTTTGATTGGTCAAGAGAAATTAACACTACCGACCCCGAATATTATAAATGGACGCAGTGGATATTTTTACAGCTTTATAAAAAAGGTCTTGCCTATAAAAGCAAGATGTCGGTAAACTGGTGCACCTCCTGCAAATGCGTTCTTGCAAACGAAGAGGTTGTAAACGGTGTTTGTGAGCGTTGCGGCAGTGAGGTTGTTCATAAGGAAAAGAGCCAATGGATGCTTAAGATAACCGATTATGCCGAGAAGCTTCTTGACGGCCTCGATAATCTTGATTTCATAGACCGTGTAAAGACCCAACAGCGAAACTGGATAGGCAGGTCCTACGGCACACAGGTGCGTTTTGATACCACCGCAGGCGATAAGCTTGAGATATTCACAACCCGCGCTGATACAATGTTCGGTGCCACCTATATGGTTATTTCGCCTGAGCATCCGCTTATTGATAAATGGAAAGATAAAATCACAAATTATGATGAAGTACTCAACTATAAGGCTGAGGCGGCAAAAAAATCCGACTTTGAAAGGACCGAGCTTTCCAAGGAAAAAAGCGGTGTTGAAATAAAGGGGATAAAGGCTGTAAATCCTGTAAACTCCGAGGAAATACCGATTTTTATATCGGATTATGTTCTTATGTCCTACGGTACGGGTGCTATCATGGCTGTTCCTGCACACGATACCCGTGACTATGATTTTGCCGTGAAATATCATCTTCCCATCGTTGAAGTGGTATCCGGCGGCGATTTGTCAAAGGGACCGCATACCGACTGCAATACCGGTACTTTGGTCAATTCGGATTTTCTCAACGGTCTTTCTGTTGATGAGGCGATAACAAAAATGCAGGATTGGCTTTCGCAAAAGGGTATCGGCGAAAAAAAGGTCAATTATAAACTTCGCGATTGGGTATTCTCACGCCAAAGATATTGGGGCGAGCCCATTCCTATGGTTTACTGTGAAAAATGCGGATATGTTCCGCTTGATGAAAGTGATTTGCCGCTTACTTTACCGAATGTTGAGTCCTACGAGCCTACCGATAACGGTGAGTCACCGCTTGCAAAAATGACCGATTGGGTAAACACCACCTGTCCGCACTGCCACGGTCCGGCAAAGCGTGAAACTGATACAATGCCGCAATGGGCGGGTTCATCGTGGTACTTCCTCCGTTATTGCGATCCGCATAACGATAAAGAGCTTGCTTCCAAAGAAGCACTCAAATATTGGGAACCGGTTGATTGGTATAACGGCGGTATGGAGCATACAACACTCCATTTGCTTTACAGCCGTTTCTGGCATCTGTTTTTACACGATATCGGTGTTGTCCCTGTTGCCGAACCTTATGCAAAGCGGACAAGTCACGGTATGATACTCGGTGAAAACGGTGAAAAGATGTCAAAATCCCGTGGCAACGTAATTAACCCCGATGATATTATAAGAGACTACGGCGCCGATACAATGCGTATTTATGAAATGTTTATCGGCGACTTTGAAAAGGCAGCACCGTGGAGTATGTCCTCAATCAAAGGAAGTAAACGCTTTCTTGAAAAGGTATTTTCTCTTACTGATATTCTTACAAACGGCGACTCCTACCGCAAAGAAACTGAAGCTGAGTTCCATAAGACCATCAAAAAGGTTACGTCTGATATAGAAGATCTTAAAATGAATACCGCGATAGCAGCACTTATGTCGCTTTTGAATACAGTAACCTCGACCGGAAGCATCAATCGTGCCGAGTTTAAAGATTATCTTATCATGCTCAATCCTTTTGCCCCCCATATAACTGAGGAGCTTTGGGAACAAGCAGGCTTTAAGGGTATGCTTAATGAGTCAAAATGGCCTCAGTACGATGAGAGCAAATGCGTGCTTTCAACTGTTGAAATAGCAGTTCAGGTAAACGGTAAAATCAGAGCGAGAATTAATATACCGGCTGATATTTCCGCCGAGGACGCTATATCTCTTGCAAAACAGCAAGAAAGTGTTTTGACCGAAATATCGGGTAAGGCTGTTATAAAAGAACTTTATATTCCAAAGCGCTTGATAAACATAGTTGTAAAATAATTAAAAACTCCCGATTTTGGGCAGTGCAAGATAGGCTATCCCTATTTTTTCCTGCCCTTTTATCGGGAGTTTTTTTAAGTTTTCCAATAGTTTTTATTTGACAATTCGCATAAAGGACATTATAATTATTCGGTTAGATAGTTAAATATTAAGGGATGAAAAAATGGCTGTAAAAAAGATTGAAAATTTGAGAAATGTTGCGATTATTGCACACGTTGACCACGGTAAAACAACACTTGTTGACCAACTGCTTAAGCAGAGCGGAACGTTTCGTGACAACGAAGCCGTAAATGAACGCGTTATGGATTCAAATGACCTTGAAAGAGAAAGAGGTATAACAATTCTTTCCAAGAATACGAGCGTTGAGTATAACGGCATTAAAATCAACATTGTTGATACTCCGGGACATGGGGATTTCGGTGGTGAGGTTGAACGTATCTTGCAGATGGTCGACGGCGTGCTGCTGCTTGTAGACGCCTTTGAAGGATGTATGCCTCAAACCCGTTTTGTACTGAAAAAAGCCTTATTGCTCGGTAAAAAGGCGGTTGTTGTTATCAATAAAATTGATCGCCCCATGGCAAGACCTCTTGAGGTTGTTGATGAGGTGCTTGATTTGTTTATTGAGCTTGGTGCCGATGAAAATCAAATAGAGTTTCCGGTTGTTTTTGCTTCTGCAAGGGACGGATATGCCTCATATTCACCCGATGTTAAGGGCGAAAATATGCAACCTCTTTTTGAGGAAATCGTTAAAGAAATAGAGCCTCCTGTTGGTGATGCGGATGCTCCACTGCAAGTGCTTTTCAGCAATATTGAGTATGACGATTATCTCGGCAGAATCGGTGTTGGCCGCGTTGTAAGAGGTACCGTTAAGGTAGGACAAACTGTTGCACTTTGTCATAAGGACGGCAAATCCTCCAATGTTAAAATAGCAAAACTTTTTATGCATAAGGGGCTTAAAAGGGTAGAGGTTGAATCCGCTACCATTGGTGATATTATTCAGGTTGCAGGTATTTCCGAGCTTGAAATAGGTGAAACCGCCTGCAGTACGGATTGCATAGAGCCTTTACCGTTTATAAAGATAGACGAACCTACGCTTTCCATGAACTTTATGGTTAATAATTCACCCTTTGCGGGGCAGGACGGTAAGTTTGTTACATCACGTAATCTTCGCGACCGCCTTTTTAAAGAGGTTATGACCAATGTTAGCCTTAGGGTAGAGGAGACCGACAGTGCTGATACATTCAAGGTATCAGGCAGAGGCGAATTGCATCTTTCGATACTTATTGAAACGATGCGCCGTCAGGGTTATGAATTTCAGGTATCGCCGCCTGAGGTTATCTACAAAAGAGATGAAAACGGAAAACTGCTCGAACCTATTGAATTGCTTATGATTGAGGTCCCCGAGGAATATGTCGGCGTTGTTATGGAAAGGCTCGGAACGAGACATGCTGAAATCAAAAATATGGGTACGCGTGACGGCGGCACATCACACCTCGAATTTTTAATTCCCGCAAGAGGACTGCTCGGTTACCGTTCACAGTTTATGACCGATACAAACGGAAACGGCATTATGAATCACGTATTCAACGGTTATGAGGAGTATAAGGGTGATATCGACCAACGAAACACCGGCTCCATAATAGTTCACGAAACCGGCACGTCTACCGGTTACGGACTTTTTAACACACAAAGTCGCGGCAGACTGTTTATAGGTCCCGGAGTTCCGGTTTACGAAGGAATGATCTGCGGTGAAAATCCCAAGAATGAGGATATTGTTTGCAATGTTTGTAAGAAAAAACAAATGACAAACACACGTGCCGCAGGCTCTGACGATGCTTTAAGGCTTGTACCGCCTTCCAACTTAAGCCTTGAACAGTCACTTGAATTCATTAAGAACGATGAGCTTGTTGAAATCACACCAAATAATATACGCTTGAGAAAACGTATTCTTAATAAAGAACAAAGAATGAAGTTTGAGGCGAAAAACCGCTGATGAATTATATTATTCTTGATATGGAGTGGGACAGTTCTTATAATAAAGCGCTGTCCCGTTTTATAAATCAGATACTGCAAATAGGCGCGGTTAAACTTGATGAGCAATTAAATGTTATTGATACATTTTCGTGCAATATAAGGTCTTCCTTTACTAACCGTGTTTCGGGACGTTTTGCCCGACTTACAGGCATTACAAACGATGTTATGCGCTCGGGTATTCCTTTTGATGATGCAGTTGATGCATATAACGAATTCGCCGGCACCGATACCGTTACGATGACCTGGAGTAATTCCGATTTGTATACGATCATCGAAAATGAAACAAATCTTTTAAACGGCAAACACTTTCATTTTGAAAAGTACCTTGATTTGCAGGCATATATACAAAACGAAATGCGTCATTTGGGCTTTGAGATAACTTCGCAGATTTCGCTGTCAAATGCCGCTTTATTGCTCGGCATCAATTCCGAGGATATTGATTTGCATACCGCTGAAGACGACAGTATGCTTGCTGCAAGGATACTTAAAAAGCATTATAATAAAGATAATTTTTGCTCGTATATAAGAGATACTCAAAACCCCGAATTTTATAAAAAGCTTACCTATAAGCCGCATTATATTGATGATATTAACAGTGAATTCGTTAACAGCTCAGATTTTGTTTTTTTCTGTGACGGATGTAATAAAAGGTTAAAAAGGCTATCAAACTGGCATTTCAAAAACCGAAACTTTAATGCCGTTCATAAATGCCCCGAATGTAATAAAAAGTATATTGCAAGGGTAAGTATCCGCAAAAATTACGATGATGTTACCGTTAAAAGAAAACTTACGGAGTATGTAAAGAAGGAGAAAAAAGATGAAGTGCAGTCTGTGCCCGAGAAGGTGTAATTCCGAGCGCACGGATTTTTTAAATCACGGCGGATACTGCAAAGCACCGCTTTTGCCAAAAATTGCAAGAGCGGCACTTCATTATTGGGAGGAACCGTGCATCAGCTCTGAAAACGGCTCCGGAACGGTTTTTTTCAGCGGATGTTCACTTTCTTGCGTTTACTGCCAAAATGCCGAAATAAGCCGAAATTTAAAAGGGGATACGGTTACTTTTGACCGCCTTGCGGAAATATTCCGCGAGCTCGAGTTATCGGGTGCCGAAAACATCAATCTTGTAACGCCCACCCACTATGTAACCGCAATAAAAAAGGCACTTGAGATATATCGTCCCAATATACCGATTGTTTACAACTCGAGCGGGTATGACAGTATTGATTCTTTGAGGCTTCTGAGTGACTATATTGATATATACCTGCTTGATTTTAAATATTTTTCAAGTGAGAGAGCAAAAAAATATTCATTTGCGGAAAATTATCCCGAGATTGCAAAGTCTGTGCTGAATTATGCCTACTCACTGAGGGACAAATGTGTTTTCGACGGCGAAAAGCTTAAAAGCGGTGTGATTGTGCGGCATCTTCTATTGCCGCAGGGAACAAATGATGCAATAAAAATATTTGATTATGTCAAAGAAAACACACCCAATGTTATTTTCAGCATTATGAGTCAGTATATGCCATGCGGAAATCTTAAAGAATATCCCGAAATCAATCGCAAAATAACCGCAAGGGAATACGATAAGGTTTTATCCCATATAATCGAAAGCGGATTTGAAAACTGCTATATTCAAGAACGGAACAGCTCATCAGAGGCCTTTGTTCCGTCCTTTGACCTCACCGGTGTAAAAAAATCACAACCTTGATAAATTAACATCCAAGGTTGTGATTATATTTATTCGGTAATCATATTTATGACGGTGTTATAAACCTTAACGGGGTCTTCGAGAAATTTATCACTTATAAGCGCTGCCTGATCGTCATCGGTAACAAGTAATTTTATACTCATAAACTGTTTTCCGCTTTCAACTATTGAGCACACAATGTACATATTGTCGCCCTCGCGCACGGTTTTGATTTCGGTATCGCGCGCGTTTTTGAAGCGGGATAACATCTTTATTGTTGCGGCACATGCGCGTTTTTTAACAGTAAATGAGAGTGAAGTTTTAAGAGTTTCGGAAACATCCCTGCCCGATTTTGTTATCACATAAGTATCGTCTTTTTTGTCCTTTTGCTCAATGTGACCGGTTTTTATAAGGGAAACTATTGCATCGCTCACCTCAAAAGCGTTTGCGATACCCTCAAAATGCAAAACGTTCACAAGCAAATTTGCGGGTACCGGCTCGTTAAGTGAAGCAAGAACATAGCAAATCAAAACTTTAATATCCGCCGTATTGAAAAGTCCGCCTCTCATTACTCCAGCGGAGGATGCGTCCCTCTCCATAATCCATCATTCCTTAGATTTATTATAACACCATTATAGTTTATTTATATAAAAGTTTCAAGGTAAATCTTAATAAACTAAAGGTTAAAAAATTGTAACCACATTTTTAAAAGTTTTGTGATATAATTATTCTGTTGTTTTATGCAATATTTTAGGAGGTGTTTATTTTGAACGAGGATTTATTTTCCAACAGTCCCGAAAAAAATGAGATTTCTTCTAATTCGTTTGATTTAAACAGTTTTTCGTCCAATCCGTCAAATAATCAAAACAACAAAAAAACTAAAAAACAAAAAACAAAGGAAAGAATTATTAAAACCGTACTTACGGCTTTTCTTGCCTGTTTTGTTATTGTGAGCATTGTTGTTGCAACATTTGCCATATATGTTTTTACTTCGGTTGACGGCACTATGGAAGAAAACCTTAACGATTTAAAGCTTAATTTTACCACAACGGTTTATGTCAGTGATAAAAACGGCGGTTACACCGAATATCAGCGCCTTCACGGTGAATATAACCGAATATGGAAAGCATACGATAAAGCCGCGGCGGACAGTAAGCAAGAAACCTATGCCGGCATTCCGGCAAACCTTGCCAATGCATTTAT
>JAZUGP010000009.1:0-43961 GCA_045641225.1 Acutalibacteraceae bacterium | reverse complement strand
CACCATTGCTCTTGAAACCTCGAAAATCCATCTTTTCGATAAGGATACAGAGGAAACCATCTGCAACTGATATCTTAATAATTGCTGCACCGCCATCGGCGGTGCGGTTTTTTATATTAAAACTTGAAAAAAAAACTTGTTGATATTATAATATACTTGTATTCTTATCACTTTTTTTCAAATACTATCCTTAAGGGTGATAAGATGAACGAAAAAAATAACGATAATTCAAATCCGCGCATCGAAGAAATAAAGGAAATGGGTTCAATAACTTCGTTTTGCGGCAATCATAAAATATACTGTCTTACGGTAATCGGTGAGATAGAGGGCCATAATGTTTTGCCCGAGCAAAGCAAAACCACCAAGTATGAGCACGTAATTCCTCAGCTTGTATCAATAGAGGAAAGCACCGAAATAGAGGGACTGCTGATAATTTTAAATACCGTAGGCGGCGATGTGGAAGCGGGACTTGCCATAGCCGAGCTTATTTCGGGTATGAAAAAGCCCACGGTAACCTTTGTTTTGGGCGGCGGACATTCAATAGGCGTACCGCTTGCGGTTGCGGCTGATAAATCCTTTATTGCTCCATCCGCCACTATGACGGTGCATCCCGTACGAATGAACGGGCTGTTTTTGGGTGTTCCGCAGATGATGAACCATTTTTCGCGTATGCAAGAGCGTATAACCGATTTTGTGGCAAAAAACTCAAAGCTTTCGGCAAAGCGCTTTCATGAGCTTATGATGAACACAGGCGAGCTTGTTACCGATGTGGGCAGTGTTTTAAGCGGGGAGCAGGCGGTAAATGAGGGACTTATAGACAGTCTGGGTTCTTTATCCGATGTGCTGGATTGTCTTTATAAAATGATAGAAAAAAACAAGTAAAATAAAGCCGTGCTTATGCACGGCAAAAACGGAGTGTACATATGGCGGCAAAGAAAAGAAAAAACGTAAGACAAAAAAAGGCGGTGTCATCGTCAGACCGTCAGCTTAAAGCGGTACTGCTTTTTGCTTTGGCGGTATTCCTGATGTTTGTCGTTTTTATAACCGGTGAAGCATTCTGGAAAGTTTTACATAACGGGATTTTCGGGATATTCGGCGTTACTGCGTTTGCATATCCGTTTATCCTCGGCGCGCTTGCCGTTATTCTCGCTTTGGAACGCGAAAATATGCGCAAAAACGAGCTAAAGCTTGTGGGTATTGCGGTGTTCGTTCTGCTTGTCGGTATTTCGGTGGACGTTTTCGGCAAAAGTGATATGACCGGCGGTTTTTTTGCCTATGTTAAAGAATCGTGGAGCATCGGCATAAAGCTTAAAAACGGCGGAGTGATAAGTGCAATTTTCGGCTACGGCTTTAAGGCATTGCTTGGTAAAACGGGTGCCAAAATAACCGCGATTATTCTTGACGCGGTATCGCTTATGATAGCCACCGGCACCACCCTTATTTCGCTGTTTAAGGGCATTGCAAAGCCGGTAAAAGCAGTTTCGGAGCAGGCAACCACCGCCTATGAGGGCCATATTGCAAAGACCGCCGATAAGGAAGAAACCAAGCATGGCGGACTTAAGGTAATAAAAGGCTTCAATGTTGATATTCCGGTGGACGATATACCGAAAAAACGCACAAGAAATGAATCGTCACTCGATGAAAAACAGAAAAATCTTGTGGACGCGTATTACGACGGTGACAGTGAGGGCGCTCCGTCAGGGGCCGTTCAAACCACAATAGATATATATTCCGATTCCTCAAAAACCTCAAATGCACTTGAGGCGGCGGACGCCGAAAACGGCGACCAAGTCGAAAATCCCGAGCGTATAACGGTAGATTTTGAAAAGGAAACCGAAGAGGTAGCCGAGGAGATAGAGAGCACAAAGGTTATAAGAAGCTATAAATATCCTCCGATAGACCTGCTCAAAGCCTCCGATTCAAACCTTAAAATCGGCAGCAGAGAGCTCGATGCCACTGCCGAAAGGCTTGTAGAGGTGCTGCGCAGCTTCGGTGTTGAAACAAGGGTAGTTGATATCAGTAAGGGTCCCACCGTTACGCGTTACGAATTGCAGCCCTGCGCGGGTGTTAAGATAAGTAAAATCACAAATCTTGCCGATGATATCGCGCTTAATCTTGCAGCGGCGGGTGTGCGTATTGAGGCACCTATACCCAATAAAGCGGCGGTAGGCATTGAGGTGCCTAATAAGTCGAGCGCGGTAGTGGGTGTTCGCGAGATAATTGAGTCCACCGCTTTTACGGCTTCAAAGAGCAAGCTCACCGTGGCGTTAGGCAAGGATATAGGCGGCAACGTTGTTGTTACCGATATTGCAAAGATGCCCCACGGACTTATAGCCGGTGCCACCGGTTCGGGTAAATCGGTATGTATAAACTCAATAGTAACGAGTATTCTTTATAAGGCTTCGCCCGATGAGGTAAAGCTTTTGATGATAGACCCCAAGGTTGTTGAGCTCGGGGTTTACAACGGCATACCGCACCTTCTTGTTCCGGTTGTTACCGAACCGCGCAAGGCGGCGGGAGCGCTCGGCTGGGCGGTAAGCGAAATGGAAAAACGCTACCAGATGTTTGCCGATCGCTGTGTGCGTGATATCGAGGGCTATAACAGGGTGGTTGATACCCTTACCGATGAGCCGGACGTTAAGCGTATGCCGCATATTGTTATAATAATCGACGAGCTTGCCGATCTTATGATGACGGCGCCCAAAGAGGTTGAAGACTCCATAAACCGTATTGCCGCAAAGGCGAGAGCCGCCGGTATGCATCTGCTTATCGCGACTCAGCGCCCCTCGGTAAACGTTGTAACGGGTGTTATCAAAGCAAATATTCCCACGCGTATCGCATTCGCCGTTTCATCGCATATTGACAGCGCAACGATACTCGACTGCGCCGGCGCGGAAAAACTGCTCGGTAAGGGCGATATGCTTTTCAGTCCCGTAGGCTCGGCAAAGCCCAAACGTTTGCAGGGTTGCTATGTTTCCGACCTTGAGGTTGAAAAGGTAGTAGAATATGTTAAGAACAGCGGCTTTGCTGAATACGATGATAATATTATGGTTGAAATCGAGCACAATGCCGCGGTTGAAAAGCAAAAGAAAACAGGACTCGCAGAGGATGCTCCCGATGAGGATCCGATGCTTGAGGATGCCATTAAGGTTGTTGTGGAAACCGGTCAGGCATCAACCTCACTTTTGCAGCGCCGCTTAAAGCTCGGCTATGCCCGTGCCGCAAGAATAATTGACGAAATGGAAGAGCGCGGAATAGTAGGTCCCTTTGAGGGCTCAAAGCCCCGTAAGGTGCTTATTACTACCGATGAACTTATGGAACGTCGTGCCGGAGAATAAAATTGAACTTACGTAAATATAATAAAATTAAAAAATCACTCATAGCGGCAATAACGCTGATAATAGCCGTTGTATCGCTTATAATAACACTGTCTGACGGTAAAAATGCGCCCACCTGGAAAGATGTAACAGGTGTTGTATCCAAAAACGGTCAGGTGGACGAAAGCTCGGATTTCGTGAGATTTTACGATGTGGGGCAGGGCGATTGTGCGCTTATTTACAGCAACGGCAAGACCGCTTTGATAGATGTGGGCGGCGGCGCGAATGCCTTTGACCTATGCAACACACTCAGAAGTGACGGCATAAAGGAGATAGACTCGCTTATCGTTTCCCACTTTCACGAAGACCATACCGGTGCGTTAAGCGATGTTGCGGATAGATTTACCATAAATAATCTCATTATCCCAAACCGTAACAAGAGCGAGGAAAACACTAAATATATTGACTATATTACAAGCGATATTTTGGCAGAAGACGGCGAGGTTTATACCGCCAAACAGGGTATGCACCTCAATGTAGGTGAGTTTGAGCTTACCGTGATAGGATATTATCCCGACCTTGATAACGAAAACAACAAAAGCCTTTTTGTTATGGCAAAGATAGGGGAAAGGAAGTTCCTCTTTACGGGTGATGCCGGAATACCTGCAGAAAAGTTAATTATGGCTGACGGTATAAACCTTGACTGTGATGTGCTTAAGGTAGGTCATCACGGCAGCTCAACATCAAGCTCAAAAAACTTTTTGGAAAAGGCGACACCGTCTTATGCCGTTATTTCGGCAGGACTCGGAAATCAGTATTCCCATCCGCACGAGCAGGCACTTTCAAGGCTTGACGATATCGGCGCAAAGGTATACCGCACCGATTATCAGGGCGATATAACGTTTTTATATAAGGAAGGCAAATTCACCGTTTCAACAGAAAAATAGGAGGTAACCGTATGAAAAGGATAAAGCTTAAAGACCGTATTCTTCCCGATTACACAAACGGCGAGGAAATATTCAATACCGTAACACATATAGTAGGCGGCGGTTTTTCGGTTATCGCCTGCGCGCTGTGTATTATATTCTCTGCCATTAAGGGAGATGTTATGCTTGTTGTCACCACCGCGATTTACGGCGGTGCGCTGATAGTCCTTTATTGTGTTTCAAGCGTTTATCACGGGCTGTATCTCTGCAATGGCAAAAAGGTTATGCAGGTGATAGACCACTGCACAATTTACTTTTTGATAGGCGGCACCTACACACCGATAGCCCTTTCGGCACTCACCAAGGTTTCGGTGGGACTCGGGTGGACGGTTTTCGGTATTGTTTGGGGACTTTGCGCCGTAGCCGCTGTGTTTACCGCCATTGACCTTGAAAAATACAGCAAGCTTTCAATGATATGTTATATACTTACAGGCTGGTGTATAGTCATATTCTTAAAGCCCACTCTAAAAGCGCTCGGTACCGAGAGCTTTTTGTGGCTGCTTGCAGGCGGAATAGCCTATACCGTGGGCGCGGTGTTCTATGCAATAGGCAGTAAGAAACGCTATATGCACGGCATATTCCACCTTTTTGTTATGGCAGGCAGTATCTTGCAGTTTGTTTCGATTTTCTTCTATATTGTGCTTTGATTACCTTTTAGAAAGCCTTTTAACAGTCGCCGCGAGCGTTTCGCTCACGGCGTCTTTTTTTAATCTGTATTTCCAGTTGCCTTTTAAGGTAGACGGTGTGTTTATGCGGTATTCACCGCCCTCGCAAAGATAATCTTGTATCGGGATTATCACCGTATCGGCGCGCGACTCCATAGCATACCGTATCATACGGTGGCTAAAAGGCATTTCGCCCTTATACGGCATCAAAAAATCAGCGGTTATTCTTTGCTTTGCAGGTGCGTTTTCAAAAAAGCCCATAGCTGTATCGTTATCGTGTGTACCGGTGTAGCACACACAGTTGCGGTTAAAGTTGCGCGGCAGAAAACAGTTGTTTTTATCGCCGTTAAAGGCAAACTGTAAAACCTTCATATTGGGGAATCCCGTTTTTGCGAGCAGACTTTTAACGGTTTTGTCGTCTTCGCCGCCCAAGTCCTCTGCTATCACCTTAAGCCCGTGCAGACTTTTTTTGGCACAGATAAAGATTTCATCAAACACTCCGTTTTCAAAGTGACCTTTTTCGGCACTTTCTCCCGCATTTATAACATAGTAGTTTGCAAATGCGCGGAAATGGTCAATTCTTATGGCGCCGTAAAGCCTTTTTGCGTGCATAAACCGTTGCTTCCACCATAAATAGCCGTCACGCCTTTGCTCCTTAAAATCATAAATCGGGTTTCCCCACAGCTGACCTTCCTTTGAAAATATATCGGGAGGCACACCTGCAACCTTTGTGGGCTTTATATCCGCGCCCACGCAAAAATACTGCGGATTTGCCCACACATCGGCGCTGTTTGCCGAAACATAAAAGGGGATATCACCTATTACTGTTATGCCGCTTTTAAAGGCATAGCGCTTAAGTGCGTAATACTGCGAATAAAAAATAAACTGGGTGATTTTATAAAAGTCGATAAGGCGCTTATTAAGTACCTCAAACTCTTCCACGGCATCTTTTTGGCGGTACTTTATCCCTTCGGGTAAATCATAAAGCTCTTTTGTATTAAACCGTTCAAGTGCCGCGCAAAACAGCGCGTAATCCTCTATCCAGTATGAATTAAGCCTTAAAAACAGCCTGTATTTCAAATTGTCGGTATCAAAACGCGCTGCCGCTTTTTTTAAAAGCGGCAGTTTGTATTTTCTTGCGGCGGCATAGTCGGTGTATTCGGGAAAGCTTGCATCTTTAAGCTCGCTTTGAAGCAGCAAGCCGTCACGCACGAGAAGGTCAAGACTTATATAAAGTATTTCACCCGCAAATGCCGAAACCGACTTATAGGGCGAGCCGTTTTCGTCTGTGGGGACAAGCGGCAGTATCTGCCAGTAATCCTGATTTGTCCTGTTCAGAAAGTCGATAAAGCCGTATGCCTCGGCGCCAAAATCGCCTATACCGTGATTTGAGCGAAGCGCAGATACCGGCAGCAGTATTCCACGCTTTTTTCTACCCCTTAACAGCACCCGCCGCAACTCCTTTGATAATATATTTTTGCCCGAACAGATAAAAGATTACCACCGGCACTATGGCAAGCACAAGCATCGCCATCATGGCTCCCATATCCACAGAACCGTAGCCGCCCTTTAAATACTGTATCGCTATCGGTATGGTTTTGTAATCGTTGCCTATAACAAGGTAAGGAAGGAGATAATCGTTCCATATCCACATTGTGTTTAAAATGGCAACTGTAACTGCGGTGGGCTTCAGAATCGGAAAGACCACGAAAACAAAGGTCTCTATCGGATTGCAGCCGTCTATCGTTGCGGCTTCCTCAATTCCGAAAGGCACCGATTTGATAAATCCGCAAAACATAAACACCGAAAGTCCCGCGCCGAAGCCGAGGTATATAAGCAGTATACCTATTGGGTTGTCAAGCCGCATAACGTTTGCAATTTTTGACATGGTGAACATCACCATCTGGAACGGCACTATCATCGAAAAAACAAAAAGATAGTAAAGTATTTTGTGAAAAACGGTTTTCACGCGCACTATTGCCCAAGCTGTCATCGAGGTGAAAATAACAATAAAAACAACCGATAACAGCGTGATAAAAAGCGACCAGCCGAAAGCGGTGAGAAAACCGGTGCTTTCAAGACCCACGGTGTAGTTTGTAAAACCTGTAAAGGTATCGGCATTGGGCAGCACAAAGGGCGTTTGGCTTATATAAAACCTCGATTTAAACGAGTTCATAAGCACTATGAAAACCGGCGCCGCAAAAATAATCGAAACGATAATCAGTATTATCACAAAAACACTGTTTCTAATTTTGCCCATCAGTTTTCAACCTCTTTGCTTCGGGTGATATAAAGCTGTAAAAGCGCTATCGCCGCTACTATTATAAAAAACACTACCGCCTTTGCCTGACCCACACCCTCGGCACCCGTTCTGCCGTAAAAGGTATTGTAGATATCAAGCGCCACCATCTGCGTTTTCTTTGACGGCGCACCTGCCGTGAGTGCAAGATTTTGGTCAAACAGCTTAAATGAGTTGGTTATCGTAAGGAATAAGCAGATAGTGATTGACGGCATAACCGAGGGTATTATTATGCTTGTAAGGGTTTTAAGACCTGATGCGCCGTCCACCTTTGCGGCTTCGAGTATATCGCCGGAGATATTCTGTATTCCCGCTATATAAATTATCATCATATAGCCTATCATCTGCCAGTTCATAAGCACAACAAGACCGATAAATCCGTATTTAGGGTCGGAGGTTATTGAGTAGCCGTAGCGGTAAAGCACACCGTTTATTATTACCTGCCATATATAGCCTAAAACTATTCCGCCTATGAGGTTGGGCATAAAGAATACCGTTCTGAAAAAGTTGGTACCCCTTATGCCCTTTGTGAGCACAAGAGCAAGCAAAAAGGCAAACACGTTTATGCTTATAACCGAAACCGCGGCGAACAAAAAGGTGAATTTAAGTGAGTTTAAAAAATCACTGTTTTCGCCGAAAGCCTTAATATAGTTGCCAAGTCCCACAAAACGCGCATCGGTAACGGTGCGGAATTCACAGAACGAAAGATAAAGTCCTGAGATAAACGGCAGTAAAAAAGCAATAAGAAAGGCAATAAAGGTGGGCATAACGAATAACGGCGACCATTTTTTTAAGGTCTTATCCATTATTTCTTTTCACTCTTCCACTCTTTTTTGATTTTCTTTTCAAGCTCACTCCATTCGGTATCACCCTGAACATAGTCAAGCAGACCGCTTCCCACATTCTTTTTAAAGGTATCGCTCGGGAATGATGTGAATACCCACGGAACGGTGGTAAGATCATCGTTTCTCATATACTGAACGGTTTGCTTTGCGAGCGGATCGTTTGGCAGTTCTGACTCCGAAAAGGTGTTAAACGGGGTTATAAAATCAAGCCTTTCGGTAACGTATTTTTTGCCGGTTTTGCTTGAAAACAGCCAGTCAAGAAAATCAAGTGATGCCTTTTTCTGCTCATCAGTTGCCTTTTCGTTTACGGCAATATAATTTTCGGTACCGATGCAAAGCCCCTGCTTTTCCTCGGCTCTTATGCCGGTATAAAGGGGCAAAAACTTAACATCCTCCGCTTTTACGGTGTTGCCGTTCACCTCGGCTATCTGTGACCACGCCCAGTTGCCGTTTTGCACCATTGCAACCTTTGAAAGGGCAAACTCAGCCATTGAGTCGGCTGTGGATTTAGAGCCCAAAAGCTTTTTATCGGTAATTGAATTGTTTATATAAAGGTCAAAAAGGTTGCGGAAGTTTTGCGAGTAGCGGAACGCGATTTCTTTTGAATTAAGTCCGGCAATGGTGGGGTCAGAGTAGTCGCCGCTGTCACGGAACTCATAGTAAAGCGGAACATTAAGAAGATGCGTTTGCCATCTCCAGTCCTCACCCGAGGCAAGTGAGGTAGAAGCAAAAACACCCTCAATGCCGAGTGCCTGCTTTTTTGCCGTCATATCCTCAACAACGCTTTTGAGTGTTTCAAAGTTTTTGATTTGGTCGGCAGAAGAAATGCTCACCTTTTTATCTGCCATAGAGAAATACTTTTTCATTATGGCATCGTTATAGATTATGCCGTAGCCTTCAACAACGTAGGCAATCGCACGCACCTTGCCGTTATCGTCTTTTATTGCAAGCGATTCGTCCGAGAGATAAGAATAAAGCTTGCTGTCGCTTAAATCTGCGCAGTAGTCCTTCCAGTTTTCGTAGCCCACGGGGCCGTTCACCTGAAAAACAGTGGGAGCGCCCGACTTTGCTATTTCGCTTTTAAGGGTCTGCTCATAGGTATTTGCGGCGGCGGTAACAACCTTTACCTTAACGCCCGTTTCTTTTTCGTAATCTTTAGCAAGCTCGGTATAAATCTTTGCCGATTCGGGTTTGAAATTAAGGTAATAAACAAGGGCGCTGTTGCTTTTTTTACAGCCACTCAGTGAAAGCGGAAGCAAAACAAACATCATACATAATAAAAACGCAGTCAATTTTTTTCTCATAAATAATTCCTCCAAAACGGTTTTCTTTTAGTTATTCTTAACGATAATCCGAAAAAAATACAATTTTGTGAAATGTGCTTAGTATTTTGCTTTAAATATCGGCATTTTGTCTGTAAAAAAATCAGTATTTTGTTAATTTTTTTGTTGCAAAAAAAAATTGTATATGCTATAATACATTTGTATATATGTGTTACATATAATTTTGCAAAGGAGAAAATCAAAATGAAAAAAACAGCGAAATTACTGGCAGTTGTTTTGAGTGTTCTTATGCTCGTTTCCGTATGCTCGGTAACAGCATTTGCCGAAGAGGCTGCCACAGACTATTCCGTTACCGGAATTTCCACTCTTGCACAGCTTGAAGATTTTGCGGCTCAGGTTGCAGGTGCCGGCAAATATATCGGCAAGCCCAATAATTATGAGGGTAAAACAGTTAATCTTCTCGCAGATATCGGCTCGGTTGACAGTCAGGGTAACCCCGTTAAGGGTGATTGCCTTCAGTATTCAATCGGTACAGGCATAGCCATACTTCAGAGCCCTTGGAAGGGTGTGTTCGATGGTAATGGCCATACCGTTGTTGTTAACATCACCGCTCTTTATGCAGGTCTTTTCAGAGACAATCAGGGCACTATCAGAAATGTTGCCGTTGCCGGCAAGGTTAAGAGCCTTCCCTCCGGTGTTGCGGGCGGTGTATGCGGTCACAATCAGGGCACAATCCAGAACTGTTGCAATAAGGCTTCTGTTGAGGTTGCCGATATTTCATGCGGCGGCGGCATCACCGGTACCAACACAGGTCTTGTTGAAAACTGCTACAGTGCAGGCACCTTTACCATAAGCGAAACTGCATCCGGTGCAGGCGGCGTTGTAGGTAACAATATGCTCGGCACCATCATTAACTCGTTCTGGGATATCAGCAAGTTTGAAGGCGATGGCGTTTATCCCACCAGCAGAAATCCGCTTGACAGCAAGAATCAGGTTACCGGCCTTACCACCGATCAGTGCAAAGCGGCTGACGGCCTTGCAGCTTTCCTCAACAATTATGTTGATGAGAAGGGTGCAAACAGCGGTTTGCTCAAGTGGGCTGCAAAGGGTGACTATCCGGTATTTGATAAGACAACCGTTAAGAATACCACCAAGAAGACTTCACCGAAGACCGGCTACAACACCGTGAGCGTTGTTATGGTAGTTCTTATGATGGTATCTCTTGCTTCTGTTGCTTTCTGTGCAGTTAAGTCAAGATAATTGCGTATAAAAAATTACGGCAGTCGGGAAACCGGCTGCCGTTTTCTTATGCTCTTATCAGTTTATTTGCTTTTGATTTCGTCAACATAAAGTGTGTTGTCTTTAACAAAAAAAGAAATATCTTTATTAAAAATTGCCATTTTATAAATCCTACCGTCACCCTGATAGGAAGGACGCGGGTCATCGGCAAGACACTCGGTGATAAGCTCTCTTTCTTTTTCTGAAAGCAGATTTTCCGTACCGTTTAAAAATGCAACGGGGAGACGGTGGCTTTTGTTCTCGTCCGCATAAGAGCAAACGGCATCGCTGTGGCAGTCGGTATAGGAAATGTACGGCTTTATATCGTATATAGGTGTGCCGTCAAGCAAATCCGCACCGCTTACGATTAGCACATATCCTAACTTTTCGTCCTTTTTTACCTCAATAAGCTTCACAGATGAAAGACCTATAAAATTGGGTCTGAACGGCGAGCGGCTTGCGTAAACCCCCACCTTTTTGTTGCCGCCGAGCCTCGGGGGACGCACAAGCGGTGAAAGGCTTTCACGGTGAGATTTTGAAAAATCAAACAAAAGCCACAGATGTGAAAACTCACTGATTCCTTTTATATAATCGGGATTTCGGTATTCTTTGGCAAACACCACCGTACCCACGGCACAGCTTATCCTCCCGCTCTGCCTCGGTATACCGAACTTGCTTTTAAAATCGGTTTTTATATATGCTATCGGTTCTATATT
This sequence comes from Acutalibacteraceae bacterium, assembly GCA_045641225.1. Lineage (GTDB taxonomy): Bacteria > Bacillota > Clostridia > Oscillospirales > Acutalibacteraceae > UBA737. Next base: position 32,572 of record JAZUGP010000009.1, on the reverse strand, counting down.
CATAATGAATATCCTTTCCGCTTTATCGGTTTTTTAGGGTATATTCATTATATAATACACGTACCGCTTTGTAAAGCTGTGTTTGGCAATTAAAGGCGGCGCGCCCGTTTTGATATTTTTTTAAGTGCCACTTAAAATATTTAAGTATTTTGCATATAAAACGCAGTTTTTTAAAAAAAATACGGCTCTCGCTTGACTTTTTTGCTTTACTGTGATAAAATAACACAGTCTATAAGGAGTAACTGTGCCCTTTTTAATAGGGCAACTTAAGTTATCAGTTTTGTTTTTTCCAAGGAGTGTAAAAGTTGGGTAAGTACATTGTAAAGCGTGTAGCGCTCGGAATATTGAGTATTTTCATAGTTGCAACGCTCACATTTTTTCTGATGAATATGGTTCCCGGCGGACCTTTCGTTGCGGAAAAATCCATAAGTGCGGAGGCTCAGGCGGCGCTTGCCGCAAAGTACGGTCTTGATAAGCCGTTGCTTCAGCGTTACGCTACTTATATGACCGATTTCTTAAAAGGCGATATGGGTGTAAGTCTGCGTCAGAGAGGCAGAACCGTATCGGATATCATATTTTCAAAGTTCCCCGTTTCGGCAAGGCTTGCGGGAATTGCCGTTTTAGTGGCGCTGTGCGTGGGCATTCCGCTCGGGTGTCTTTCGGCATATAACCGCGGTAAGCTGGCGGATAATATTATAATAGTGCTCGGTACCTGCGGTATCGCCATTCCGAGTTTTATAAGCAGCGTGCTTTTGCTTTACACCTTCGGCAGCAGGCTTAACATTCTGCCTACGATAGGTCTTAACAATGCGGCTTCGTATATTATGCCGGTAACCGCGCTTGCGATTTACCCAACGGCATATATCACCCGCCTTATGCGTTCAAGTCTGCTTGACGTTATGGGTCAGGATTATATAAGAACCGCCAAAGCGAAGGGACTTTCAAGCTTTGTAACACTTTTTAAACACGCTCTGCGTAATGCCATTCTTCCGGTTGTTACATATGTGGGACCGATGCTTGCGGGCCTTATGACCGGTTCTTTCGTTGTTGAAAAAATATTTACCATTCCGGGACTCGGCAGAGAGTTCGTTTCATCTATTTCAAACCGTGACTATACCATGATTATGGGTACCACCATTATCCTTGCTACCCTTATCATAGCGGCGAACGTGATTGTTGATATTCTTTATAAGATTATCGATCCGCGTATCAAACTAAAATAAGGAGCAGGAAGTCAAAAAAATGAAAAAGCCTATTTTAAGTCTTCAGTTAAGAGAAGAAGATTTTCTTCCTGCAACAGCTGAGGAAAAAGAAAGTCTTGTTATAATGCGTGACAGTGTCAACTTCTGGAAGGACGGTCTGCGCAGATTGAGAAAAAACAAAATCGCAATGATAAGTCTTGTATTTATTCTTATTATCGCGATATTTGCATACATTGTACCGAGCTTCTGGCCGTATTCGTATGACCAGCAGATAAAATACAGTGAAAATCTCTCACCCTTTGAGTTCGGTAAAGACGAGCAGGTGCGTATTGACGCGGGTGAGTCGTTGTTCCCCCATGTTTGCGGTACTGACCGTTTGGGCAGAGATTTTGCCGTGCGTCTTATGATGGGTACCCGTATAAGCCTTACCGTAGGACTTGCCTGTGCGTTTTTGATATTGCTTATTGGTGCGATATTCGGCGCTATTGCAGGTTTTGCAGGCGGCTGGGTAGATAATATCATGATGCGTATCACGGATATTCTTTACACGATACCCGATATTCTCATTATCATTTTGCTTTCCATAACCTTAAGACCCAAGCTTGAAGAGCTCGCAACGGTAGCAGGTTTTAAATGGCTTGATAAAATAGGACCTAACCTTGTTGCCATTTTCGTTGTTTTTGCTTTGCTTTATTGGGTGGGTATGGCACGAATAACACGTTCGCAGGTTCTTATATTAAAGGAATCCGAGTATGTTACCGCTGCACGTGCTCTGGGTGCCAAGAGCGGCAGAATAATCAGAAAGCATCTTCTTACAAACTGTATAGGCACACTTATAGTTACAACCACATTGCAGATTCCTTCGGCAATATTCACCGAAAGCTATTTAAGCTTTTTGGGACTCGGTGTTGCGGCACCGATGCCCTCACTCGGCTCGCTTGCTACCGATGCGGTAAAGGGTATGAACACCTATCCGTATCTTCTGTTTATGCCTGCCATTCTTATCAGTGTGATCATTCTTGCCTTCAATCTGTTCGGCGACGGTCTGCGTGATGCGTTTGATCCGAAGCTTAAAAACTGAGAGGGAGGAAGAAAAGATGGCACAAAAACTTTTGGAAGTAAAGGACGAATATCTTTCCTTTTTCACTCCCGCGGGTGAGGTGAAAGCGCTTAACGGCGTTTCCTTTACGTTAGACGAGGGCGAGGTCCTCGGCATAGTGGGTGAGTCAGGCTCGGGCAAGAGCGTTACCGCCTACTCCATAATGGGACTTACAGCCTACCCCGGTAAGCTTATAGGCGGTACTATCCGCTTTAACGGTCATCAGGTAGATCAGATGACCGAAAAGGAATTCAGAAAAATGCGCGGTAACGAGGTCTCGATAATATTTCAGGACCCGATGACCAGCTTAAATCCCGTTTACACAATAGGCAACCAGATAGTAGAGGTTATTCTTCTTCATACCGATAAAACAAAGGAGCAGGCATACGAGCGCGCAAAAGAGCTTTTGGAGCTTGTTGGAATAAACGAGCCCGAAAAGCGTCTTAAGCAGTATCCTCACGAGCTTTCCGGCGGTATGAGGCAGCGCGTTATGATAGCCATAGCGCTTGCCTGCGAGCCCAAGCTTCTTATTGCCGATGAGCCGACTACCGCGCTTGATGTTACCATTCAGGCGCAGATACTTGAGCTTATGCAGGAGTTACGCAAAAAGCTCGGTATGAGCATAATAATGATAACGCACGACCTCGGTGTTGTTGCGAGCATGTGTGAAAAAATCGCGGTTATGTATGCAGGTCACATAGTGGAATACGGTACCACCGATGAGATTTTCTATAATCCCAAGCACGAATACACCAAGGGACTTATCAAGTCCATACCCAACCTTAATGCCGAAACGGTTGAAAGACTCGTTCCCATTGAGGGACAGCCGGTTGACCTTTTAAACCCGCCCAAGGGTTGTCCGTTTGCTCCGAGATGCGAAAGCTGTATGAAGATTTGTCTTAACAAGATGCCGGAGCAGACCGATATAAGCGATACCCATTACAGCCGTTGCTGGCTTTTACAGAAGGAACAATTCGATAAGGAGGGTAAGTCTGTTGAATAAGTACGATAATCTTATAGAAATACAGCATCTGCAACAGTACTTTCCCGCCGGCGGATACGGTAAAAAGAAGCGCTACGTTCAGGCGGTGGACGATGTATCGTTTGCCATTCGCAAGGGCGAAACATTAGGACTTGTAGGTGAGTCCGGTTGCGGTAAAACCACAGTGGGCAGAACTATGCTCCGCCTTTACGAGCCTACGGACGGCAGAATTATTTATGACGGTAAGGTTATTTTCGACAGCGGCAAGTGTCCGCTTGTGGATGAAAACGGCAAAGATGTGATCGGTGAGGACGGCTTACCGGTTTTGGGCAAGAAAACCGCCGTGGATATGCTTCCTTACCGCAGGAAAATGCAGATAGTTTTTCAGGACCCCTATGCAAGCCTTGATCCGCGTACAACGATAGGCGATATTGTAGGCGAGTCCATAGATATTCACCACCTTGCTCCGAACCAAAAGGAGCGTCACGATAAGATAATTTCGCTTCTTGAGCGCGTTGGTCTTAACAGTGAACACGCAAACCGTTATCCGCATGAGTTTTCGGGCGGTCAGCGCCAGCGTGTAGGTATAGCGAGAGCGCTTGCGGTAGACCCCGAGTTCATCGTCTGCGATGAGCCTGTTTCCGCTCTTGACGTTTCAATTCAGGCGCAGGTTGTAAATATGTTTGAAGACCTGCAGAATGAAATGGGACTTACTTATCTGTTTATAGCGCACGATTTAAGTGTTGTTCGTCACATTTCAAACCGTATCGGTGTTATGTATCTCGGAAACCTCGTTGAGCTTGCGGACAGTTATGAGCTTATAACCCACAGTCTGCATCCTTATACGAGAAGCCTTATTTCCGCAATTCCGATTGCCGACCCCAAGGTGGCGAGAGAGAACACACGTATCGTTTTGCAGGGCGATGTTCCGAGTCCGCTTAACCCGCCTTCGGGTTGCAGATTCCGTACACGCTGCAAATATGCTACCGAGCGGTGCGCTGCAGAGCGTCCCGAGTTTAAGGAAGTATCCGCAGGCCATTGGGTAGCCTGCCACAATATTGACAAGGTAGAATAATTAAGGTGTTTATCGCGATTAAGCGGTGAATATAAAAAAGATTTTTGCTTAAAATTTTTAAAGGAGATGTATTTATGAAAGCAAAAAGAATTCTTGCATTGGCACTTGCACTTTGCATGCTCGTTTGCCTTTCTGCTTGCGGTAAGGAACCTGCCAAAACCGAAGCTAAGATTGCTGACAGCATAACAGTGCAAATCGGACCCAACCCCGAAACTTTGGATCCGGCTCTCAACAGTGCGGTTGACGGCGGTAATATGCTTATAACCCTCTTTGAGACACTTCTCATCGTTGATCAGGACAACAAGGTTATCCCCGGACAGGCTGAAAGCTACAAAGTAAGCGATGACGGCCTTGTATGGACCTTCACAATGCGTGACGGTCTTAAGTGGTCTGACGGTACTGAGCTCAACGCGAAAGACTTTGAGTATACCTTCAAGCGCGTTTGCGATCCTAAGGTTGCTGCTCCCTATGCTGAAACCGTTACCGGTATGATCGCCGGATACGACAAGGCTATCGAGGGTGATCTTGATGCATTGCAGGTTAAGGCCAGCGATGACGGTAAGACCCTTACCATCAACCTTGCATATCCCTGCTCTTATTTCGATAAGATCGTTGCTTTCGGCACTATGAGCCCTGTTCAGAAGGCTACTGTTGAAGCTAACGGCGATGCATGGGCAACCAAGCCCGAAACCTATATCTGCAACGGTCCGTACCTCATTAAGGAGTGGACTCCCGGTGAGAGCATCGTTTGCGAGATGAACCCGAACTACAACGGTGGTTGGGATAAGGATAAGATCGTTACCAAGACCATCAAGTTCCTTCTTCTTGAAGACTCCAGCGCAGCTTATGCTGCTTACACCGGCGGCGAAGCCCTTATGATTAAGGACGTTCCCACCGATGAAATCCCCAGCCTCAAGAAGGCTGCTGACGGCGGCGACTTCTATGTTGACACCATTCTCGGCACATATTATCTCAGCGTTAACTGTGCAGTAGCACCGTTCAACAATGTTAATGTTCGTAAGGCATTGAGCCTTGCTATCGACCGTGACTATGTTGCCAACACCATCATGCAGGGCACCTATACTCCTGCTTACAACTTCATGGGCCCCGGCATTGCCGATAACGAAGGTTCCTTCTTCGACAATGCTAAGAAGGATAACGGTGGTAAGACCTATATCAGCGAAGACTACAAGGCCAGCCTTGAGGAAGCCAAGAAGGCTCTTGCTGAAGCAGGTTATCCGGAAGGCAAAGGCTTCCCGACCATCACCTATTCTACCAATGATGCCGGTTATCATAAGGCAGTTGCCGAGTATCTCCAGAGCGCTTATAAAGAGCTCGGTATTACTCTTAAGATCGATGTAGTTGAGTGGTCTTCATTCACTCCTCAGCGTCGTGAAGGCAACTATCAGATGGCTCGTAACGGTTGGGTAATGGACTATAACGATCCTTCCAACATGCTCGAGCTTCCCTATTCTACCAACGGCAACAACGACGGTAAGTACAAGAGCGCTGCATTCGATGCTGCTATTGATGCTTCCAAGTGCGCTGATGCTGCTACCCACTTTGCTAAGCTCCACGAAGCTGAGAAGATTATGTCTGAAGACTATGCACTCATTCCTGTTGCATACTACAACGACTTCTGGCTCCAGAGCGCTAAGCTCAAGGGCAGCTGGCATAGCCCCTATGGCTACTGGTACTTCCAGTATGCTTATGCCGAGAAATAATATCCACGGCAATATAGGCTATAAGGCTTAATAACGGGACCGGCACCTTTTGGTGCCGGTCTTTTTTTATATTTATCTTTAATTCTTGCAATACTAATAATATGCTGATATAATTAAACGGTAATAAATGAGGGAAAGTGGGGACAAGCGGCGTGAAATCTCTTGTTATAATAGGCGGCGGCGCGGCGGGACTTATGGCTGCAAACAGTGCTTTAAGGCTTTTTGATAACCGCGCTTTTAATATAACCGTTATCGAAAAAAACGAGCGGCCGGCACGCAAGGTTATGATAACCGGCAAGGGCAGATGCAACGTTACAAATAACTGCGATGTAAACACCCTCATTCAAAACACCGTAACAAACGCAAGATTCTTATATTCAGCCTATAACCGTTTTTCTCCGCAGGACACAATGGCATTTTTTGAAAATGCCGGTGTTCCGCTTAAAACAGAAAGGGGAAACCGTGTTTTTCCGGTATCGGATAAGGCGGTAAGCATTGTTGACGGGCTTTTTGAGGCTGTTAACAAGAACTGCAGAATAATAAACACCGCCGCAGAGCAAATAGTATTAAATAACGGCTGTGTTTCGTCAGTTTTGCTTAAAGACGGCACCGTTATTCCTGCCGATGCCGTAATTTTGTGTACCGGCGGCAAATCCTATCCGCTCACCGGCTCCACGGGTGACGGATACATAATGGCGCAAAAAGCAGGGCATACTGTAATTGATACAAGACCGTCACTTACAGGGCTTGAATGTCACGAGGGCTTTTGCAGTAAATTAAGCGGGCTATCGCTTAAAAACGTAACCCTTTCACTGTTTTGCGAAGGTAATAAAAAACCGATTTTCACAGAACTCGGTGAACTGCTTTTCACCCACACCGGCATATCGGGACCGCTTACACTCAGCGCATCGGCGCATATAAAAAATCCGCGTGAAAACGAATATACCGTGGTGATTGACCTAAAACCCGCGCTTGACTGCGAAACCTTAAGCCGCAGGATACTCCGTGATTTTGAGCAACAGCTGAATAAGGATTTTTCAAACTCACTTGATATGCTGTTGCCGAAAAGTCTTATACCCGTAATAGTGGCAAGAACCGGTATTCCGCCTGACCAAAAGGTGAATGGCATAACAAAGGAAATGCGAGAGAATCTTGTGCACCTTATAAAGAACTTCACACTTCACATAACCGATTACGGACCTATGGAAGAGGCGGTAGTGACGGGCGGCGGCATTTCGGTAAAGGAGGTTTCACCCAAAACTATGGAGTCAAAGCTTGTAAACGGGCTCTATTTTGCGGGCGAAATACTTGATGTTGATGCCCTTACCGGCGGCTTTAATCTTCAAATAGCGTTTTCAACCGGATTTGTTGCGGGTGAGAGCGCGGCTAAAAAATTAACGGGAGAATTATTATGATTTCAGTTGCGATTGACGGTCCCGCCGGAGCGGGCAAAAGCACAATAGCAAAGAGTGTTTCAAAAAAGCTCGGTTTTATCTATGTTGATACCGGTGCGCTTTACCGTGCTGTGGGACTTAAGTTTTCAAATCTCGGTTATGATACCGAGCTTAACTGCGATATCGACTCGGTTTTAAAGGATACCGATGTTACCATAAGGTTTAAAGACGGTGTTCAGCGTGTTTTTCTTGACGGTGAGGATGTTTCGGAGCTTATAAGAACCCCCAATGCTTCAATGATGGCATCGGCGGTTTCGGCAAAGCCTTCGGTACGCGCTTTTTTACTTGAGATGCAGAGAAAACTCGCAAGGGAAAATAATGTTGTTATGGACGGCAGAGATATAGGCACCGTGGTGCTTCCCAATGCCACCGTAAAGATTTTTCTTACCGCTTCGGTAAACGAGCGCGCAACACGCCGTTACAGAGAACTTACCGAGCGCGGCGAAAAGGTCGATTTTAACGATGTTTTAAAGGATATGGAGCAAAGGGACTATAACGATTCCCACCGTGCGATAGCTCCGCTTAAGCAGGCGGACGATGCCGTGCTTGCCGATACCACCGAGGGCAGCTTTGAGGATTCGGTTAATTTGGTGCTTGGTATTATAAACGAAAGGTTAGATAATAAGTGAAGATAACACTTGCCGAAACGGCGGGCTTTTGTTTTGGTGTGGACCGCGCGGTAAATATTGTTTATGACCTTATAGAAAGCGGCAAAACAGTTTCCACACTGGGACCTATTATCCACAATCCGCAGATGGTAAAGGAGCTTGAAGAGAAAGGTGTTACCATCTGCGAAAGCTGTGATGAGGTTAAAAAGGGGACTACCCTCGTGGTGCGTTCCCACGGAGTGGCACAGTCGGTTTTTGATGAAGCTGAAAGGCTTGGTATCGAGATTGCCGATGCCACCTGTCCATTTGTTGAAAAGATACATAAAATAGTAAACAAGCACAGTAAAAACGGCGATATAATACTGATAGCAGGTGACAGCGAACATCAGGAGGTCATCGGTATTGTAGGGCATAGTGTGGGCAAAACCTATGTTTTTTCGGACACCGATGAGCTTGAAAAACTCATAAAATCACACGGTGAAATAACCTCACAACCCGTTTGTGTTGTTTCACAGACAACTTATAACGCAAAAAAGTGGGAAAATGCTCAAAAATTTTTAAAAAAAGTATGTACAAATGCGAAAATATTTGATACAATATGTAATGCTACTGCGATGCGTCAGAGTGAGGCACGCAAGCTTGCGGCACAAAACGATGCCATGGTCGTTATAGGCGGCAGGCACAGTTCAAACACCGCAAAGCTGTTTGATATATGCAAGTCACTCTGCGATAAAACGGTTCTTATTGAAACCGCCTGCGATTTGCCTGCGGATTTTCTTAAAAACGTTTCGCGTGTCGGAGTTGTTGCCGGTGCTTCCACACCGGCGGGTATAATTAAGGAGGTTATTAAAACCATGTCGGAAAATTTACAACCGGAGGAGCAGTTTGAGGAAACTGCTCAGACTTTCGAGGAAATGACGGACGAGCAGGCACTCGAAGCATCACTCAGCAATTTAACAGGAGATCAGAAGGTAGTAGGTACGGTTCTTGCCGTAAACAGCGCCGAGGTTCAGGTAGACTTTGGCAGAGGTATCACCGGATACATATCTGCCGATGAGTTCTCTCAAGACCCGAACATTGATCTTATGAGTGAGGTTCAGGTCGGCGACAAACTTGATCTTATCATTATGAAGATAAATGATCAGGAAGGAACCGCAATGCTTTCAAAGCGCCGCTTCGATGCTATTGCCGGTTGGGATAATATAGTTGCTTCAAAGGAATCGGGCGAAGTTCTTAAGGGCGTAGTTAAAGATGTCATCAAGGGCGGCGTAGTTGTTTTCTCAAACAATGTTCGCGTGTTTATCCCCGCTTCACAGGCAACCGCCACAAGAGGCGAGTCACTTGAGGACCTTAAGGGCAAGGAAGTTTCCTTCCGCATCATTGAAATAGGCAGAGGCAGAAGAGCAGTAGGCTCTATACGCAGTGTCCTCCGCGAACAGAGAAAAGAAACCGAGGAAAAAATCTGGTCAAGCATCGCCGTTGGCGACCGCTTCACCGGTGTTGTTAAGTCCCTTACCACATACGGCGCGTTCATTGATATCGGCGGTGTGGACGGTATGGCTCACATTTCCGAGCTTTCATGGCAGCGCATTAAAAATCCCGCCGAGGTTCTCTCGGTAGGTGATACCGTTGAGGTTTATGTTAAGGCACTTGATGCCGAAAAGAAGAAAATCTCTCTCGGCTACAAGAAAGAGGAGGACAATCCTTGGACCCTCTTTAACAATCAGTACAAGCTCGGTGATACCATCACCGTTAAGATTGTAAGCCTTACCGCATACGGTGCATTCGCAAGAATACTTCCGGGTGTGGACGGTCTTATCCACATTTCTCAGATTGCCAATAAGCGCGTTGAAAAGCCGCAGGATGAGCTTAAGGTGGGTCAAGAGGTTGAGGTTAAAATCATCGCCGTTGATGATGAGAAAAAGCGCGTAAGCCTTTATATCCGCGCTTTACTCCCTGAGGAAGCTCCTGCTGAGGAAAAGCTTGCCGAGGATGAGGTTGTAGCTTCTTCCGAGGATATTGCCGCAGCCGCTAAGGTTGCAGAGGAAGCCGAAAAAGCCGAGGAAGCTACCGAGACCGCAGCAGAGCCGGCAACCGAAGAAACCGCAGAATGATATTGAATTAAAGCCGCCCAAAGGGCGGCTTTTTTTTATAAATATTATGCAAAATCGGTTGTTTTTTAACTGCGGCTGTGATATTATAATTTAGGAAACAAATTACAAACAGGGGAGGAAATAATATGGATATCAGGCAGGAATCACTTAAAAAACATTATGAATGGCAGGGCAAGATAGAGGTTATATCGCGTGCACCGATAAACTCACGTGAGGACCTTTCGCTTGCCTACACTCCCGGTGTTGCCGAGCCGTGTCTTGAAATCAATAAGGATATAAGCAAGTCGTACGAGCTCACGCGTCGTTCAAACCTTGTTGCCGTTGTTACAGATGGCACCGCGGTGCTCGGTCTCGGTGATATAGGCCCCGAGGCAGGTATGCCGGTTATGGAGGGCAAATGTGCTCTCTTTAAAGCCTTTGCTGATGTTGATGCTTTTCCGCTTTGCATAAAATCAAAGGATGTTGATGAAATAGTGCGTACCGTTTATCTGCTTTCGGGCAGCTTCGGTGGTATCAATCTTGAGGATATTTCGGCTCCGCGCTGCTTTGAAATAGAACGCAGGCTCAAAGAAATTTGCGATATCCCGATTTTCCACGATGACCAGCACGGTACGGCAATAGTTGTTGCGGCGGCTCTTATCAATGCGCTTAAGCTTGTTAAAAAGAACATAGGCGAGGTAAAAGTAGTGATAAACGGCGCCGGCTCAGCAGGTATTGCCATAGGTAAGCACCTTATGAATATCGGTGTTAAAAATCTTACCTTCTGCGATCGCTTCGGAATTATTTGCGATGGAGATGAGAACAACAATCCCGCGCAGGCGGAGGTGGCAAAGGTTACAAACCTTGAGCACAAAAAGGGTAATCTTGCCGATGCCATGAAGGGTGCGGACGTATTTATAGGTGTTTCGGCACCCAACCTTGTAAACGAGGAAATGGTAAAATCCATGGCGCACGATGCCATTATGTTCCCGATGGCAAACCCCACCCCCGAAATTATGCCCGACCTTGCAAAGAAAGCAGGCGCAAGGGTTGTGGGCACCGGCCGTTCGGATTTCTCCAATCAGATAAACAATGTTCTTGCGTTCCCCGGTATTTTCCGCGGTGCGCTTGACTGCAGGGCAAAGTGCATTAACGAGGAAATGAAGGTTGCAACCTCTTATGCCCTCGCTTCGCTTATCCCCGATGATGAGATTTCCGAGGATAATATCATCGTTCCGGCACTCGATAAACGCGTGGCCGAGGTTGTTGCGGCGGCGGTTGTTAAAACAGCGAGAGAAACCGGCGTTGCGAGAATATAATTCACAATAAATGATAAGGCAGTGTAAAACCGATGTTTTACACTGCCTTAGTTTTTAAAAGATTTCTATTTTGCAAAGAAAATTGAATCCCCCGAACTGTCTATCGCAACGGTAAGCGGAAAATTATCAAATAAAAGCTTTTTAACCGATTCACAGCCAAGGTCCTCAAACGCTGTAACCTCAAGATTTTTTATATGTGTTGCGGCAAGCGCACCCGCACCGCCTATGGCACAAAGGTATACAGAGTGATTTTGCTTTATAGCCTTTATAACCTCTTCACTGCGCTCACCCTTGCCTATGGTTGCGGCAACACCCATATTAAGCAAATCGGGTGTGTATTTATCCATTCGTGCCGAGGTGGTGGGACCGCAGCTGCCGATTTTAAGGCAGGGGGGAGTAGGAGTGGGTCCGGCATAGTATATCACCGCGCCGCGAAGCTCAAATGGCGGCTCTTTGCCGTTTTTGATAAGCTCGGCAATACGCTTGTGCGCGGCATCTCTTGCTGTGTAAACCGTACCCGAAAGGAACACCCTGTCTCCGCACTTGAGCATTTTTGCTTTTTCGGTGAGCTCGTTTGTGTTTAAATAATATGTATTCATTCCGTAATTTTTGCCGAGAGCGTTTCAAACTCTTTGATGCGCTCGTCAGAATCGTTTTCGTTTTCAAGAACGGCACTTTTTGCGCTGTCAAGCGAGGCACCGAGTTCATTGATTTTCTTTACAAATTCGGTGGAGGACTCGATAATATCCTCTTTGATTTCATTTAACGATTCCTGCGCGTTGTCAATTGAGGAAAGATTTTTTTCGGTTTCCTTTGCCGCTATGGCGCGGTTTTCCTCACCGTTTTTCATAATGGCTTTTGCGTTTGACTGCGCCACAAGATAAAGCTTGCCGATGTTTGTTGATAAGCGCTCGAGCTCCTCTTTTTTATCGGTAAACTCTTTAAGCTTTGCTTCAATGCACTCTTTTTCTTTGGAAAGGTTTTGTATATCGGCATTAAGCTTTTCAATCACCGAGCCGAGGTCTTTTATCCTTGCGTTGTACTCTTCCTCTTTTTTAAGATACGATTTGTGTGAATCCTCTATGTAGGCCATAACATCGTCACAGTTAAAGCCTAAAAAAGATTTTCTGAAGCCTGCGGACATTTTTTCATCTCATTTCATAAATTGCATACTCTTTTCCCCAATTATATCAAATAATAATACATATTACAACAATTATTTCAAAAGGCAAAAATATGTAAAAAAATTTTAAATAATAGTTTTTTTGCATTGACAATGTAAAAGTCGGGAATTATAATGTATAAGGCGAAAATTTGGACCATAATGTAAGGAGTAATAAAAATGACCAGCAACAAAAGCGTACTTAAATGGCTTGAAGAGATGAAAGCTCTCCTTAAACCCACCAATGTTATGTGGATTGACGGAAGTGAAAATCAGCTCGAAGCACTTCGCAAGGAGGCTGTAAGCACCGGCGAAATGATAAAGCTCAACGAGGAAAAACTCCCCGGCTGTTATCTTCACAGAACCAAACCGAATGACGTTGCGCGTGTTGAGGACCGTACCTTCATCTGTTCGCGTACAAAGGAAAACGCAGGCCCCACCAATAACTGGTGTGACCCGCAGGAGATGTACAAAAAGCTTTATGATATAGCAAGAGGCACCTATGAAGGCAGAACCATGTATATCATACCCTATTCGATGGGACCGATAGGCTCACCTATCGCGAAAATCGGTATTGAGGTGACCGACTCTATCTACGTTGTCCTTAATATGGCTATTATGACCCGTATAGGAAAAGCGGTTCTTGATACTTTAGGCGACAGCGAGGACTGGGTTAAGGGACTTCACGCAAAGTGCGATGTAGACCCCGAAAACCGTTATATATGCCATTTCCCCGAGGATAATACCATTATTTCGGTAAACTCGGCATACGGCGGAAATGTTTTACTCGGTAAAAAGTGCTTTGCACTCCGTATAGCTTCATATCAGGGTTGGAAGGAAGGCTGGATGGCTGAGCATATGCTCATTCTCGGTCTTCAAAATCCCAAGGGTGAGATTCGCTATATAGCGGCGGCATTCCCGTCGGCTTGCGGTAAAACCAACCTTGCAATGCTTATTCCTCCCGAGTATCTGCGTAAGAAGGGCTATAAGATTTGGACTGTCGGTGACGATATCTCATGGATGAAGATAGGACCTGACGGCAGACTTTATGCCATCAATCCCGAAAACGGTTTCTTCGGTGTGGCACCCGGCACCAACACACATTCAAACTTCAATGCTCTTGAGAGCACCAAGAAGAACACAATATTCACAAATGTAGCGCTTAATCTTGACGATAACACCGTTTGGTGGGAGGGACTTAATAAGGATCTTCCCAAAAACGCGCTCGACTGGAAGGGCAACAAGTGGGATCCCGAAAAGTTTGATAAAGCTGATAAGTCCACCTGCGCCGCTCATCCCAATTCAAGATTTACCGCTCCTGCAAAGAACTGCCCCTGCATTTCTTCTGAGTTTGATAAGGGCGAGGGCGTTCCGATTTCAGCTATTATCTTCGGCGGAAGACGTGCCAAGTGCGCACCGCTTGTATATCAGTCAAAGTCGTGGGAAAACGGTGTGTTCATAGGCTCTGCCATGGCATCCGAAACAACCGCTGCCGCGGCAGGCGCGGTTGGTGTTGTTCGCCGCGACCCGATGGCAATGCTTCCGTTCTGCGGCTATAATATGGGCGATTACTTTGCCCATTGGCTTGAAATGGGCAAAAAATTGGGCGATAAGGCGCCTAAGATTTTCAATGTTAACTGGTTCAGAACTGATGATGACGGCAACTTCTTATGGCCCGGCTTTGGCGATAATATGCGCGTTCTCAACTGGATAATCGACCGTTGCGAGGGTAAGGCAGATGCCGAGGAAACCGCAATAGGTTATATTCCGAGACCTGAGGACATTGACCTTACCGACCTTGATGTTGATTTTGAAACCCTTAAGTCTATCTTAAAGGTTGATAAGTCGATATGGGAAAAGGAAATTGCCGAAATTGAGGAGCACTATAAAAAGTTCGGCGATAAGCTCCCCTCGGAGCTCAGAAAACAGCTTAACACCCTTAAGGAAAATGTTTCAAGGATGTAAGCCAATATAAAAATATCAAAGCGGAGAGATTGTAAAAGCAATTTCTCCGCTTTCTTTTTTAAATAAAACTGTTGACAAATTGAATACTTCGTGTTATGATGTATTACGCAAAGGGAGGTATAGTATGGACATACAGTTAAAGAGGGGACTTTTGGATGTCTGTGTGCTTGCGGCGATAAAGGATGAGGACTCCTACGGGTACAAGATAATAAAGGATATGAAGCCTTATATCGAGCTTTCGGAATCAACCCTTTATACCGTTCTCAAGCGGCTTGAAACATCAAATATGCTCACGGTAAGAACTGTGGAGCACGATGGCAGACTGCGAAAATATTACAGTATCACAAACGTGGGAACAGACCGTATTGAGGAGTTTAAAAACGACTGGAAAGAAATAATGTCGATATACAGATTTGTAACAAAGGAGGATAATTCGGATGAATAAAAACGAATTTCTCGAGTCACTTAAAAAGCGGCTTTCGGGTCTGCCCAAAAAGGATATTGATGAGCGGCTTAACTTCTACGGCGAGATGATAGACGACCGTATGGAGGAAGGACTTTCAGAGCAGGAAGCGGTTTGCCGTATAGGAACGGTTGATGAGGTGGCATCACAGATTATAGCGGATATTCCGCTTGCAAGGCTTGTAAAGCAAAAAATCACACCCGCAAAAAAACTTAAGGCTTGGGAGATAATACTTATCGTGCTCGGCTTCCCGATATGGTTTCCGCTTATGATTTCGGCGGCGGTATTGGCACTGTCGCTCTATATTGTGCTGTGGTCGGTTATAGCAGTATTGTGGGTTGCCTTTGTTTCGCTCGGTGCAGCGGGATTTGGCTGTGCAGCCGGCGGCGTGCTGCTTATCGCGTGCGGTAACTTCCTTACGGGTATTGTCGCTATCGGTGCGGGACTAATCTGCATCGGGCTTTGTATATTTATGTTCTTTGGGTGTAAGGAAACAACAAGATGTATACTTATACTCACAAAAAAGCTTGCACTTAAAATTAAAAACGCTTTTATCAAAAAGGAGGAAGCATAATGAAAAGCGCAGTGAAAATATGGCTTGTTATAGCGGCTTCACTTGTATTTTCAGGCCTTATACTGTTCATCATCGCAATGTATGCCAACGGTTGGGATTTTAAAAAGCTCAGCACCGAAAAATACAGTACAAACACCTATGATATAAGTGAAGAGTTCAACAATATAGAAATAAACACCGATACCGCAGATATCATATTTGCTCTTTCAAATAACGGCAAATGCGAGGTTATATGCTATGAGCAAAAAAATAGCGCACATACCGTATCCGCTTATAACGGTACGCTTAAGATAGATTCGGTGGATAACAGAAAATGGTATGAGAATATCGGTATCAATTTCAAAACCCCGAAAATAAAGGTGTTGTTGTCAAAGAGTGAATATGATTCTCTGAGCATCAATGAAAGTACGGGAGAAATAGAAATACCCAAAGGCTTTGTGTTCGGCTCTGCCGACCTTTCACTCAGCACGGGCGATGTTGATTTTTCGGCATCGGCAGTCGGTCTTGTTAAAATAAAGGCGACTACGGGTGATATAGAGATAGAAAACACTACGGCAGATGCGCTTGACCTTTCGGTTTCCACCGGAGAAATCTCGGTATCCGATACGGTGTGCAATTCCTATATTAAATCGGGTGTTTCCACCGGCGAGACGGAAATGGAAAATGTTTCGTGCAAAACCTTTGACTCAAACGGCACTACGGGCGATATATATCTTAAGAGGGTTGTTGCGCAAGAAACACTTAAGGTTAAGCGGAGTACGGGTGATGTAAGATTTGCAGATTCCGATGCCGCCGAGATATTCGTTAAAACCGATACCGGTAATGTCAGCGGTAGCTTTGCCACCGATAAGGTGTTTATCACCGAAACATCAACAGGCAGGGTAAATGTACCCAAAACCGTTTCGGGCGGCAGGTGTGAAATAACAACCTCTACCGGCGATATAATTTTTAAAGGATAAAAGATAATGCAAAAAAGCGGGCTGTAAATACAGCCCGCTTTACATATTACATTAAGTTATCTGCTGAAAAAATGCTTTTTGATAAGCGTGTAGGCAAGCACATAAGATACTGTTACGGCGGCGTTTGCTATAAAGAGCTTGCCATCCGATATTGTACCGAGTGTGCCTATTGCGGAGAAAACGGTAAACACTATAAGCCACGAGCAGAGGTTGTGAAGCTTCTGCGGCGGGAATTGCGGTGTTGTTTCTCCTTCAAACGAACCTGCAAACTTTTGGAGAGGGGAGATAAGCTTGGCGATTTCAAGAATGGATATTATAAGGGCGATAACGATAACCGCGGCACCCAATATAAACAAAAACTTGATTGCTTCGGTAAGACCTATTCCCAAAGCTTCGGTGATTTCCTCAATAGCCTCATCCACCTCATCTATTCCGCGGGAGGCTATCTCGTCACGGATTTCGTTCCAGCTTATTAAGTTGGCAACCGTGCCGAAAAATGCGCTTACCGCGATAATAGCAATGCTTGAGATACCCAAAAGGACCGCTTCGATTATTTTAACGATTTTAAGGGCTTTAAGTGTACCGCGGATATTTTTAAGACTGATATCGGCAAAGGTGTCCTTTTTTGCCTGCGTGTAAACTATCCACATAAATATCGAAAACAAAATGAGAAAAACGGTGTTCAGGCTGAAAACGGAGAGCGAAAGCACGCCTACTGCCGCACCAACGGTCACACAAATACAGCTTGCAAGATACAAGGGGTCACGAAGCAGTCCCCTTATCGCGTTTTTATAAGGATTTTCGGGCTCGGGCATAAACACCGGCTCGGGTGTTTGCTCATAAACAGGTTCGGTTTGCTGCGGCTCGGTGTTTACCGGCTCTCCGCAGTTTACACAGTATGCCGCGTTTTCATGAATCTCGGCACCGCATTTTTTGCAAAACATAAAACTACCTCCTTTATGTTCTGTTTTTATAATATCATTTATAGCAGCGCTTGTCAACAGCACAAAACAAAGCGGTAAATCCCACCTGAAACCGTGGTCCTTACCGCTTTAAGTCTAATCGCCCTTGTATTTTTTCCTGGTTGCCATACCGCCTCTTATGTGTCTTTCAAGCTTGTTTTTTTCAAGCACCTTTTTTACATCCTTATAAAGCACCGGATCTTCACGCAAAAGCCTCTCGGTAACATCCTTATGTACAGTACTTTTGCTCACACCGAAAACCTTTGCCGCGGCACGCACCGTAGCGCCGGTTTTGGTTATGTACTCCCCAATAATCTGTGGGCGGTTTATCGCATTTTTCATAAATCCACCTCCGAAATACTAATAGATTATATGAGGTGAATATTCAATATATGTTATATATTTAATTAACATAAAACTCGACCGTTTTCGACATTTTAAGGGTGAAAAAGGGCGATTTTACGGTACTTTATCAACTTTTCCACCGAGTTATCCACATTTTTATGTTAACCTGAATAACAAAGCCGCATAAAGTCAAGACTAAAAACATCAACAAAAAAAGGCGGTTTTTTTATGGTTAAAGGTGTTAATAAAACGGTCATAGAAGTATGTGATACAGGCAACAAGTTTTTTGATAAGGTGGTATTTTATGTGTCGCCGAAATACAGCTTTACAAGTGAAAAAAGGCTTAAGCGTGCGGCAGGTAACTATATCACCTCGGTGAGTGACGGTCACAGCATTAAAAAGCCACTCAGAAAAAGGGTAAGCAATAAGCGGATTATTAAAATAGCGGCGGCAGCGGCATTATTGCTCGGCGCATTGCTGTTTGTGATTTTTAAACTTTTCTGAGGATATACATTCTTATAATACTCCTAAAACAACTTCTTGCTTTTTTTGTTCGGCTACCTTATAATGTTTATATATTATAAGTAATGGAGAGTTAAAAATTGGCAGAATATTTAAAGCATTCGGTAAAACTCTTTTTAAAGCTTTTGCTTATTGCATTTCTTTCCGCCTTTCTTGTAATTTCGTTCCGCGTTATTTTTTCGGGACTCGGCGGCAAAGTGGAAAAGGGCTATGTTGCCTATGGTCAAAAAGGTGACGAGCCGGTAAAACAGCTTTATCAGTATATGTACTCCGAGGGGGACGATTTAAAATATTCCGCCTATGAGCAGCAGGGGTATAAAATCGAAAAATCAGTGCTCACCGAAATGACACACGGTACTAAAATCGCATGTGACATCACCACAGCGTTTTTCTCGATGTTTATGGCTTTTGCGGTGATATATATGCCTCTTTTCAAGGAAGGCACAAAGGATGTAAATCTGGTTAATTTCGGACATAAGCAAAAAGATATGTTAAAGGGACTTAAAATCGGTCTTATCGCGAATATACCTTTTGTTTTGTTATATATCGCGCTTTTTGCTTTGCATTCGGGTGTGCTTAAAGGCTTTAACCTCACATGGTATAAGTTTATTTCGGGGTATTTGTTTGTTATCTATGATTTGATATTCGGAGCATCTTCGGTTGCGGGTGAACTTTCTGTATCAAAGCTGATGCTTGCGGCAGCACCGCTTTTGTTTGTTCCTGCGGCGGCTGCGGTATCTTATGTTTTGGGCTATAAGGAATTTTCGCTTGAGGAAAAATTAATATATAAAAATAAAAAAAGGAAAAATAAGTAATGCCATTATTCGGAGTTTTCAACTATTCAAAAGAGGGTCCGGGAATTGAAAAAAACGCACCCCAAAAGAAAGCACCCATAGTTTTCTTTGAAACCTTTTTCAGAAACATCTGGAAATTCATCACCGTAAATCTTTTTTGCTGTCTTATATCTTTGCCGATTGTCACAACCGGTCTTGCAAAGGCGGGTATGACAAATGTTACAAGAAACACGGCACGCGATAAGCACTCCTTCGGCGTGAGCGACTTTATGGATACCGTAAAGAAAAACTGGAAGCAGACTTTGGCGCTCGGCATAATAGGACTTCTTGCAAAAGCTTTTTGCGCCTTCAGTCTTTATTTCTACTATAAAAACCTCGGTAACGGTATGCTTGCAACATTAGGCTTTGGCGTGGTGCTGTTTGTAACCTTTGCCGTGCTGATAATGGATTTTTATGTGTGGACACTTGCAATAACCTTTAAGCTTTCGGCAAAGCAGATAATAAAGAACAGTTTTATTTTTGTTTTTGCAAACCTGTTTAAGAATCTGCTTTGCGGTTTGGTTCTTATTGCCGTATATGCTGTTTACATAGGAATACTTTTCATAGTGCCGTATCCGATAACCTTGGCACTCGAGCTTATAATTTTCGTTTGTACTTTTCCGGCATTCAGGTTTTTACTTATTCAGTTTTGTACATTTTCCGCGATAAAAAAGAACATTATCGACCCTTACTATGAGCAGCATCCCGATGAGGATATCGAGCTTCGCCGAAATCTCGGGCTTGACGTGGGCGATGCCGAAAACACCGAGCGGGACTTTGAGGACACCGTTAACAAAACCGAAGAAAAAGCGGAATAACACTTAAAAAATCTCCTGAAACGTAATGTTTCAGGAGATTTTTTTTATTTTTTGCCGAAAAATAAAAAAAGGGTATTGACAGTTCCGGTTGCCTATGGTAATATACTGACATATTTGATAGAGGCGCGATTACATCAGTAGCGTTTGCTTACGGTCGGTATGCCGAAACGCGAAAGGGAAAATCGCCGAAATGATAGCACGGGTACCGCTGTGTTACCGTTGGGCTGTCGGGGAACACCTTACAGACTGTCACCTTTGGTGGAGTGCTATCCGTATACAGGTATTATTACGGTTGCACTTATTTTGTGCAACCGTTATTTTTTTAAGGAGTGTATAAAAATGCTTGGAACAAAAAGAAGCAAGTCAAGATTTATCCGTCTTATATGTCTTGCGGTTATTGTTGCGGTAGTTGTCTTTGCGGGCACCTTTACCGCGTTGGGTGCTGAGGGCAGCACCGCCGCCGCAGATATGAAGGTAACGGTAGATGTGGACGGCGAAGAGGTTGAGTACAACCTTGCGGACGATGACTCTGCGATGGAATATGTTGACAATTATGCCGACAATATTCAGTACGACAGCGATGTCAAATCGAACATTGACAAGGCGCTTGATACCGTAAGAACTTCCATTCCGAAATATGCGACCTTCTGGTCACTCGTTCCGCCGATTATAGCAATAGCTCTGGCGCTTATTACCAAGGAGGTTTATTCATCACTTTTCCTCGGTATTCTCTGCGGCGGTATAATTTTTGCAAACGGCAATTTTGAAAAGACCATGGTACATACACTGCAGGACGGTCTTATTTCCAGTATTGCCGATAGCTACAACATCGGTATTCTTATATTCCTCGTTATGCTCGGTGCGCTTGTTGCGATGATGAATAAGGCGGGTGGCTCACGTGCCTTCGGCAAGTGGACAACAAAGCATATCCACAGTCGTTTAGGCGCACAGCTTGCAACCGTGCTTTTAGGTGTACTTATCTTTATTGACGACTATTTCAACTGCCTTACCGTAGGCTCGGTAATGCGCCCCGTAACCGATAAGCACAACGTTTCACGCGCAAAGCTTTCATATCTTATAGATGCTACCGCGGCTCCGGTTTGCATCATTGCCCCGATTTCTTCATGGGCGGCAGCGGTTGCCGGATTTGCAAAGGGAAGCGGTGCCGAGAGCGGTATGTCGCTTTTCATCAGCGCAATTCCTTATAATTTCTACGCAATACTCACAATAGTTATGATGGTTTTCCTTGCCATAACCAATCTTGATTACGGTCCTATGAAAAAGCATGAGGTAAATGCCATTAACGGCGACCTCTTTACAACCGGCGAGGAGCAGATGGCTGATACCGAAATTGCGGATAATCCCCGCGGCAGGGTATGTGACCTTATTATTCCGGTGGTTGTTCTCATAATAACCTGCGTTTTGGGTATGATTTATTCGGGCGGTTTCTTTGACGGTGAAGATTTCATAACCGCGTTCTCAAACAGCGATGCTTCGGTGGGTCTTGTTATCGGCTCGGTAGCCGCGCTTATATTTACGGTTGGATTCTTCCTTATCCGTCGTGTATTAACCTTTAAGCAGTGCATGGACTCATTACCTGACGGCTTTAAGGCAATGGTTCCCGCAATACTTATTCTCTGCTGTGCATGGACCTTAAAGACTATGACCGATTCACTCGGAGCAAAGATATTTATTTCCCGTATTGTTGAAAACTCGGCAGGCTCGCTTCAGCTGTTCTTACCTGCGATTATTTTCCTTATCGCCGTAGGACTTTCATTTGCCACCGGAACATCATGGGGTACCTTCGGTATTCTCATTCCGATAGTATTAAGCGTTTTCGGTTCTACCGGCGGCACAATCACCACCGTTGCCATATCTGCTTGTATGGCAGGTGCTGTTTGCGGCGATCACTGCTCACCGATTTCCGATACAACAATTATGGCTTCCGCAGGTGCACAGTGCAACCACATTAACCACGTTTCAACCCAGTTGCCTTACGCACTTACCGTTGCCGCGGTTTCCGGCGTGACATATATTGTTGCAGGTGTGCTGCCTGATAATATGAGAATTATATCCTTGCCTATAGGTATTGTTCTTATGCTTGGTGTTCTGCTTGTTATCGGCAAAAAGGCTAAGTCCGCAAAAGCAGCATAATACTATATTTTAAACCGTTGCGGCAGTTTTGCCGCAACGGTTTGTTTACACGGTGATGTTATGAAAAGAGAGCTTGATAAAAGAACCGAAATTGAGCGCAGTATAATCAAAAAATACCGCAAGGGTATATGGAATAACTTTGTAGGCGCTGTTAAGGAATACGACCTTATTCAAGAAAACGACAGTATTGCCGTTTGTATTTCGGGCGGCAAGGATTCAATGCTTCTTGCAAAATGTATGCAGCAGTTATGCTCTCACAGTGAGGTGCCGTTTTCACTTAAGTTTATTGTTATGGATCCGGGATATGCCGAGAAAAACCGCCTGCAAATCGAAAAAAATCTCTCGATTCTCGGTATAGACGCCGAGATTTTCACAAGCGATATTTTTGATGTTGCCTATAACAGCGAGGGCGGTTCTCCCTGCTATCTTTGTGCGCGTATGCGCAGAGGTGCGCTTTACAGCAAGGCAAAGTCGTTAGGCTGTAATAAAATCGCACTCGGCCATCATTTTGACGATGTTATCGAAACGGTGCTTATGAGTATGCTCTATTCCGCTGAGATAAAAACAATGCTCCCGAAGCTTCACAGCACCAATTTTGAGGGTATGGAGCTTATAAGACCGCTCTATAAGGTAAAGGAGCGCGATATAATTGCTTGGGCAAACTACAACGGGCTTGAGTTTTTGCAGTGCGCCTGCCGTTTTACCGCCGAAAGCAATGAACGTGAGGATTTATCAAAGCGCAAGGAAATGAAAGCGCTTATTAGCGAGCTTCGTAAAACAAATCCTGCGGCGGATGATAACATATTCAAAAGCCTTCACAATGTTAATATGGCGACCATTCCTGCTTGGCGCGATGCCGATAAGGGCGTGCTTCATTCTTTTCTTGACGAATATTAAAACCTTTTAATTTGTTTTGTGAGGTGGCGAGATGGCATCAAGTAAAGATTATTTGCAGTTTGTTTTAGAGCAGTTATCCGATATTGAGGGCATTACCTACCGCCCGATGATGGGAGAATATATAATATATTGCAAGGGTAAAATCATCGGCGGCATTTATGATAACAGATTTTTGGTAAAACCCGTAAAGTCAGCGCTTAAGTATGTGAAAAACATTTACTTTGAAATACCCTATAAGGGCGGCAAGGAAATGTTGCTTGTTGACGATATAGATAATAAAGAATATCTGTGCGGTTTAATACAAGCGATGTTTGATGAGCTGCATTAACAAAAAGCCTTTATAAATACAAAATCCCCCGAGATTCTCGGGGGATTACTGTTTATTTAATCAAAAGCCCAAAAGCGCAACACCGGAATCGGTAAGCGATGTAACCTTTTTATCGGCGGCATCGGCGGTTTTACCTACAGCGCCGAGATACAGCTTTATCTTAGGCTCGGTACCTGAGGGGCGCACGATAAGTGAACTGCCGCCCTCAAGATAAAAGGCGAGAACATTTGATTTTGGCAAATCTATTACCGATTTTTCGCCGCTTGTTACATCGGTTGAAACAGAGGTTTTGAAATCCTTAAAGCATAAAACACGGTTGCCGTCTATACAAGACGGGGGATTTTTTCTTATCGTATTCATAATACCTTCTATTTTCTGCATACCGCTTTGACCCTCACAGTAAAAGCTTTTCTGGGCGCAATAATAATATCCGTATTTTTCGTATATATCGGTGAGCACCTCATAAAGATTTTTACCGAGTGCTTTATAGTATGCCGCCATTTCGCAGATGAGCATAGATGCCACAACGGCGTCCTTATCGCGTGCATAGGTACCGGCAAGATAGCCGTAGCTTTCCTCAAAAGCGAAAATGTATCGGTGCTGCTCACCCTTTTCCTCAAGGCGGGAAATCTGGTCGCCTATAAACTTGAAACCGGTAAGCACATCTTTAAGCTCACAACCGTAATCATCGGCGATTTTTTTGCATAATTCGGTGGAAACTATGGTTTTAACGGCAAAGGGATTTTCGGGCAGGGTGCCGAGCTTTGTTTTAAGTGAAAGAATGTAATAAAGCATCAGCGCGCCTACATCGTTGCCTGAGATAAGCTTGTATCTGTCCTTTGTTCTCACCGCGATACCCATACGGTCACAGTCGGGGTCGGTGGCGAGAAGCAGGTCGACTTTTTTTGTTTCGGCAATTTTTAATGCCTCTGAAAACGCCTCCTCAAACTCGGGGTTCGGGAACTTAACGGTGGGGAAGTTGCCGTCCGGCTTTTCCTGACTTTTAACTACCGTAACGTCGGTAACACCCAAGCGGCGGAGCATTTCTCTTACCGGCTTGTTGCCGGAGCCGTGCAGGGGGGTGTATATAACACTGAAATCGGAAAGGTCAATATTCTTTAAAACTCTGCATTTAAGAACCTCGTCAAGAAACGCGTTAATAACCTCGTCACCGATATACTCTATTTTACCCTTGCTTACCGCATCATCAAAATCGGTGCGCTTAACACCGTCAAATATATCAACGCTGTTCATAATCGAAAGCACATAGTCGGAGGCTTCGGGGCCTAACTGACAGCCCGATTTATCATAAGCCTTGTAACCGTTGTACTTTGAGGGGTTGTGACTTGCGGTGATAACCACACCCGCATCACATTTTAAATATCTTACGGCAAACGAAAGCATGGGCGTGGGTGTGAGCTCTTTGTAAATATAAACCTTAATACCGTTTGCGGCAAAAATTGCGGCGCTTGCTTTTGCAAAATCCTCGGATTTAATGCGGCTGTCATAGGCTATGGCAATACTGCCGTTCTTATTTACCGAGTTCACATAAGCGGCAAGTCCCTGTGAGGCTTTGCCTACCGTGTAAATATTCATACGGTTTGTTCCGGCGCCTATAACTCCGCGAAGTCCGCCGGTTCCGAATTCAAGGTCTTTATAAAAAGCATCGGAAATGGCTTCGCTGTCATTTTCGATAGCTTTAAGCTCAGCGATAAGGTCTTTATCCGCGGTTGCCTTTTCGCACCAAAGAGCATATTTTTCGTTCATTTTGTATCCTCCGTGCAGTCTTATGTATATATATTATATATAGATATTATAACCAAAATGATGATTTGTCAATTATATAGGGGTATTTTATTATTTTTTTCTTGACATTTTCGCTTGCATATTGTAGAATTATCGTGATAATTGGTAATTATGTCTATTTAGGTGAATGAATGAGCAAAGATTTTGTGAAAGTGGACAGTGAGTTGTCCGATCTTGAAATAATCTCTCTTATAAAATCGGGGAGATATGAGTATTTGCACATTCTGATTGAAAGATATATGCCCTGCATTGTTTCGTCGGCACAAAAATATTCCGGCATAGGTTGTGATTTTGACGATCTCGTGCAGGAGGGCAGGCTTGCCGTTTTTTCGGCGGTAAAGTCTTACAAGCCCGAAAAGGCCTCTTTTTCAACCTTTGTTTCGCTATGTATCGGCAGAGCGGTTTCCGATTTTGTTAAAGGCAGTAATGCAAAACGCAGGGTACCGCAAAGTATGATAACCTCGATAGAAGATGCTGATTTTCCGGATGCGGACAGCCCCGAGAAGATTTTACTTGATAAAGAAAGTTATGCGGCGCTTACCGAAAATATAAAGAACAGTCTTTCAAATCTTGAGTACTGTGTGCTTTGCAGCTTTCTTCTCGGCAGGTCTTATGCGCAGATTGCCGAATATCTTGATATTCCCGAGAAGTCGGTGGATAATGCGCTTAAACGGATCAGATCTAAATTACGCGGTATTTAACGGCGCTTGCCGTAAATATATATGCCCAAGTAGCTTAAAACAGAAGAGCGTTGAAAACAAAGGTGTCGGTGCAAGTCCGTCCGAGGGCTATTATCAATAAGGAAGGTAAAAGAGATGTTTGAAGACAAAACTCTGGTTTGCAAAGACTGCGGCGAAGAATTCGTTTTCACTGCAAGAGAGCAGGAATTCTATGCGTCCAAGGGCTTTGAAAATGAGCCGTTACGTTGCAAGGCTTGCCGCGATAAGCGCAAGAATGCAGGACGCGCTCCCCGTGAGATGCACGAAGCAACCTGTGCTGCTTGCGGTGGCGTAGCACGCGTTCCGTTCATTCCGCGCGATGATCGTCCGGTTTACTGCAGCGAATGCTTTGCAAAAATGAAAGAGGCAGAAGCAACAGAAGCTCCCGCGGCGGAAGATGCGGAATAATCCGTTATCTTAAAGCAATTAAAGGCTGTCCACCATACCGGCGGACAGTTTTTATTTTTTATAAGAAATATTTACATTTTATTAAAACAATCGGCTTTTATTTGTGTTTAAATTATCTTGTGGGAAACTTTGTTTTCAGAAAGGTGAGCATTTATGAACAAACCCAGAATTCTTATAGTGGACGATGAGGTAAATATTTGCGAGCTTTTGCGCCTTTATCTTGAAAAGGACGGTTTTGAGACTGCCATGGCAAATAACGGCGAGCAGGCGATAGAGCAGGCTGAAAAGTATGAGCCGGACCTGATACTGCTTGATGTTATGATGCCCGTGCTTGACGGTTGGCAGGTCTGCCGCGAAATAAGAAAGACCTCTGACACACCAATAATAATGCTCACGGCAAAGGGCGAAACCTTTGATAAAATACTCGGTCTTGAGCTTGGTGCCGATGACTATATCAGCAAGCCCTTTGATACCAAAGAGGTTATAGCGCGTATAAGGGCGGTATTAAGGCGCACTGCCGATAAAAACGAGAAAAACGGTATAAAAGAGGTAAAATACGATAAGCTTGTTATAAACATTACCAACTATGAGCTTATTGTTGACGGTAAGCAGATTGACACTCCGCCCAAAGAGCTTGAGCTTATATACCACCTTGCGAGCAACCCGAACAGGGTTTACACCCGTGACCAGTTGCTTGATGAGGTTTGGGGCTTCGATTACTACGGTGATTCGAGAACGGTGGATGTTCACGTTAAAAGACTTCGCGAAAAGCTTGAAAATGTTTCGGAAAGCTGGTCGCTTAAAACCGTTTGGGGCGTAGGCTACAAGTTTGAGGTAAAATAAAAGATGAAGCAGAGTCTGTTCGGTAAATACTTTATTACCGCAACCTTTATTATTCTTTTAAGCCTCGGCGTTATGATGATGATAATGACCTTTGTTTATACCGATTATCTTGCTGATATGAAGTATGAAACACTCGGTAAAACCACCTCAAATATTGCCGATTTCTTTTCGCAAAATGTTGAAAACAGCACTGAGTATGCCACCAATCCCAACATAGTAAGGGTTATGGCGGCAACCGTGGGTCAGATTTCGGAGATAGAAGGCACCGATGTTTTCATAACAGATAACAAGGGTACAATAGTGATGACGGGTAACCGTGACGGTTATTTGGAGATTCCCTTTAAATATCTCGCCGAGGGCAGTAAGGAAAGCGGCACATCAAAGCTCGGTATCTTTACAAAGCTGCATTATTATAACTTCCAAAAGTTTTATTCGAGGGACGGCACACAACTCGGATATATAGTGGCTTGTTCACCGATGACGGGGGTAATGGCGCTCATTTTAAAGCTTGTAAAGCTTTATCTTTTGTCGGCGGCGATACCGATAGTTATTATGTTTTTCGCGCTTTACGCAATAACATATAAAATGACAAAGCCGTTAAAGCTTATGTCGGACGCGGCGAGGGCTATGTCGCGCGGCGATTTTTCGCGGCGAATACCCGTAACGGGAGATGACGAGATAGGCGAGCTTGCGGTCTCCTTTAATCAGATGACCAATTCGCTCTCACGTCTTGAGGAAATGCGGAAAAGCTTTGTTGCCGATGTTTCGCATGAGTTCAAAACACCGCTTACAACCATCGGCGGATTTATTGACGGCATACTTGACGGCACGGTTGAGGCCGAAAAGCAAAAGCATTATCTTTTGATAGTTTCCGAGGAGGTAAAGCGGCTCACCCGTATGGTGCAGAGTATGTTAAGCCTTGCAAAAATCGAGGCGGGCGAGTTTTCCCTTAAATACGAGGCATTTGATTTTAAGGAAATGCTTATCGGCATACTGCTTTCAATGGAACAGCGGATAGAGTCAAGGTCGGTAAATGTTACGGGACTTGAGGACTTGCCCGATATCACCCTTACCGCCGATAAGGACCTTATTCACAGGGTGGTTTATAATCTTGTGGATAATGCCGTTAAGTTCACCGATGAAAACGGTGAGATAAACTGCCGTATCACAACCGACGGCAGGCAGATGACCTTCGCCATTAAAAACACCGGCAGCGGCATACCCGATAAGGATTTGCCCTACCTGTTTGAAAGATTTTATAAAACCGATAAATCACGTTCCTCCAATAAGGACGGTACGGGACTCGGACTTTATATGGCAAAAACCATTATTAAGACTCACGGCGGAAATATAAAGGTGGCAAGCAAGGAAAACGAGTTTGCCGAGTTTATTTTCACTCTGCCGCTCAATAAAACGGGAGGAAAAAACAATGTCCGAATTTGATGAAAACAATGAGATAATGGACGAGGGCGCGGGCAACCCGCAGGATGATACCGTAACTGCCGGTGAAATTAAACCCGATACCGAAATCAGCGAAGCGGTGTCCGATACCGAAAACACGGGTACGGCGAAAAATCCCGTGCAGGATTTTAATGAAAGCGCCGAGGCTTCCGCAGAAGCACAGCCCGAGAATAAAAACGCACCCTTTCTTCAAAAAATAGAGATAGAGGACGATGTTCGCGATGAACACACCGCCGTGCAGAATAAAGGAGTTAAGATTTTTGCTTTTATTCTTGTTTGTGCGATAGTGCTTTCCTCTGTATGCGCCGCAGGTTATTACGCAGGCAGGTCAAGTGTTAAAAAGGGTGTATCGGTAGACCTTGAGCTTGAATCGGTACCCAAAGACGAAGACGCAAAAACTCCCGCGCAGGTTTATAACGATGTAAATAAATCAATAGTGGGAATAAGCGTTTATAATACCAAGGGCGATGTAGCAAGCGCCTCGGGAGTTATATACTCCGAGGAAGGATATATTGTTACAAACGACCATATTTATGCCGAAATCGCCGCTGCCGAGTTTATGATACATTTTTATGACGGAAGCGAGCGCACCGCCTCTTATCTTGCGGGGGATACCGTAAGCGACCTTGCGGTGTTAAAGCTTGACGATGCCCGCGGCATAGTTCCCGCTACCTTCGGCAATTCAGCCGAGCTCTACTGCGGACAGCCCGTTGTGGCGGTAGGCAGACCGAACAGCGCCACCGATGATTCATCAATAACGAGCGGTATTGTTTCGGCTGCCAAGCGCCGTGTTCAAACCACCACAAACTATTCTGCAAACCTTATTCAGACCGATAGCGCCATAAACCCCGGTTCATCGGGCGGCGCGCTTGTAAATATGTATTCGCAGGTAATCGGCATAACCTCGTCAAAGCTTGCCGGTGTTCAGTATGACTCGATAGGCTTTGCCATTCCCACCACCATTACAAAGCGCGTTGTGGAACAGCTTATAAAATCAGGCAAGGTTACCGACCGCGCAAAGCTCGGCATCACCTACACAGAGCTTAACTCGGTTTATGCAAAGGTGCAGGATATCTCCACCACAGGTCTTTTGGTTGTTTCGGTAAGTAACGACAGCGACCTCTACGGCAAGGTTGTCAAGGGCGATATAATCACCCACATAAACGGCACAAAGATAACCGCTGACGATATGGTGCTTGATATTATCGAGGAAAGCAGGGCGGGGGATAAAATAAACCTTACGGTGCTTTCGCAGTCGGGGATGAGCAGTGATTACACGGTAAAGCTTAAAGCGAATGTAGGTGAATCGAGTTACACCTTAAAAATAACAAATAACGATGAAAGCGACTCCTATGGAAACTCGGGCGGAACATTCAATTTCCCGTTTGGTGAATAGGTGATTTAAAATAAAATATTAAGGGGACACACCTGATTTAAACACATCAGGTGTGCCCTTTTTTGTTGCTAAAATTTTTCTTGTTTAAAAATTTTTATTATTGCAAGAATATTTAAAAAGGAGTGTTTTAAATGAAACTGTTGCAAAGGGCGATAAAAACCGTTTTTTTCTGTTTTTTATTGCTTGATTCCGCGATTTTTATACTTATGTTTGTTGCGGCAAACGGCATACCTCAAAGCTATAAAATAGGCCGCGGAGAAACACTTAAAATCAACACCTCACTGCCCGTAACGGCGGTGTATAAGTCGGCAGATAAAAAGTCAAGAAATGTGGGCGATACCTTTGAGGTAGACCTCAAAATGTTCGGTGTGATACCTTTTTCAACCGCAAATGTTGAGGTTGTGGACGATATGCACGTTGCGGTTTTGGGCAACCCGTTCGGAATGAAGCTTTATACAGACGGCGTGCTTGTTATCGAAACCGCCGATATACCCACCAAAAACGGCACAAGAAACCCCGCATCGGAAGCGGGCATAAAGGTGGGTGACTATATAAAAACGGTGGATAATAAAAAGGTTACCTGCAACGAGGATGTAGCCGATGCCGTAAACCGAAGCGGCGGTGACGCCCTTAAAATAAAAATCAAGCGTTCAGGCAAAACAAAAACCGTAACCTTAAACCCTGCACTTTCGTCAGAGGACGCCACATATAAGGCGGGACTTTGGGTGAGGGACAGCTCGGCAGGTATCGGCACACTCACATTTTACAGCCCCTCAAGCGGAATTATATGCGGACTCGGTCACGGTATCTGCGATGACGATACCGGCAGTCTGTTATCGCTTGACAGCGGTGAAATGGTCACAGCCAAAATAGTGTCGGTAATAAAGGGTGAATCAGGCACCCCCGGTGAGCTGAAAGGGTATTTTGATATCGAAACAATAGGCAAAATAGACCTTAACTCAAAAATAGGTGTCTACGGTGCGCTTTGCGGCAATATGAGCGGTTACACCTTAACCGAGGTGGCACCAAAGCAGGATGTTGAGGACGGCTACGCCCAGATACTCACAACAATAGACGGCAATAAACCCAAGCTCTATTCCTGCACGATTAAAAAGCGCAACGTTTCATCATCAAACCTGCAAACACTTTTAGTCACCGTAACCGATACCGAACTGCTGACAAAAACCGGCGGTATAGTGCAGGGGATGAGCGGCAGTCCGATACTTCAAAACGGTAAGCTTATCGGCGCCGTCACTCATGTTCTTATAGACGACCCCACCACCGGCTATGCAATCTACGCCGAAAATATGCTTGAAACGGCACAGGGTGTGGCAAACGAAAATAAACTAAAAGATGCGTCGTAAATCGGGCCGTCGAGGATGCCAACCCCTACGGGTTATGCAATATATATTGATGTTTGTAGGGTGCGGCGTCCTCGACGCACCGCTATTTTACATAAAAATCTTGTAAAAAAGCAAACGGCAGGGAATTATCTCCGCCGTTATTCTATATCCAAAAGCCAATTTACACTAACATTTAATATTTTTGCAAGTTCTCTTATTTCATAATCTGCAACAAATCGTGTTCCGATTTCTATTCGTGAAATACTGTCCCTTTCAATGATTATGCCATTGATTTGTAATCTTGCCGCAAGGTCACTTTGTGTAAGTCGCATTTTGCACCTTGCTTCGTGCACTCGTTCGCCACAAATATTCTTTTTTCCTTCAAAATCGTAAATTTTCAACAATTTCACCTCGTTATATGTTAAAGATAAGATTTATTCTTGACATTAACATATATTTTATGTAAAATTGTGTTAAAGATAAGAATTTGCATAAATATGGGGGTTATAAAATGCCTATATCCGATATCATCAAATATGAAGGCGACAATTCGACTTTTATTTGGAAACATCCGTGTGAGGACTTTAATACAACTTCACAACTGATTGTTCATGAAAGTCAAGAAGCCATTTTGTTCCTAAACGGGCAGGCGCTTGATTTATTCGGCCCCGGTCGCCATACGCTTGAAACCGAAAACATCCCACTATTGCGAAAAATCACAAGCATTCCCACCGGCGGTGCTACACCATTTCATTGCGAGGTATATTTTATCAACAAAACCGAGCAAATGGCAATCGGATGGGGAACGAACAGCAAAGTACAGTATGTTGAGCCGACCTACGGATTTCCCATTTCAATTGGTGCATCCGGCGAAATGGCACTATCTGTTGCCGATTCAAGAAAACTGCTTGTAAAGCTTGTCGGAACAGAAAGAGTATTAGAACAGTCGCAGATTGCAACATATTTCCGTGCTTTCCTTATGACACGAGTTAAAACCTACATAGCACAGGAAATGAAAGCAAGCAATATCAATATTTTTGAAATTGACGAACGGCTTG
>JAZUGP010000008.1:0-4883 GCA_045641225.1 Acutalibacteraceae bacterium | reverse complement strand
GTGTCAGAAATGTGCAAAAAGCACTTTTGTTTGCGCTATTGCAACCGATTTCACAAATGAAAGATTTACAATTTTCCAATAGGTTTACTGAACTTATGGTATTAAATGAAGAACTTAAAACAGCACCCCTCGGCGATGTTTGGGAAGAGTTTCTTGCAAGAGAAAGGGTAAGCAAAGATTATATAACCGAAATCAATAAGTACGAAAAAGAAGTTTTGTCAAAGAGGTAAGCAATATGAAAAATATATTAAATGCGCCTTTCGTTGAAGAAATGAAAAAAACCACCGCCAATATGTACAGGCTTGGTTGGGACGAAAGAAACGGCGGAAACATCAGTATGATGCTCGATGAAAATGCAGTTGCGCAATATCTTAATCTTAACAAGGTTATCAGAACAATTCCTGTCGGATTTAAAGCAGATAAGCTTATAGGAAAAATCTTTATCGTTACGGGAACAGGTAAATATTTTAAAAATGTTTGTGATGATCCCGAAAACAATCTCGGTATAATCCGTATCGGAAGAGACGGTGCCACAGCCGAACTTTTATGGGGTTATAAGGACGGCGGCAAATTCACAAGCGAGCTCCCTGCTCATCTTATGAGCCATATGGCACGGCTTTCCGTTGATCCCGAAAACAAAGTTGTGATGCACTGCCACCCCACTAACACCCTTGCAATGAACTATGTTCACGAGCTCGATGAAAAGAAATTTACCCACACCCTTTGGGAAATGTGTACCGAATGTATTGTTGTTTTCCCCGACGGTGTAGGCGTGCTTCCTTGGATGCTATGCGGTACAAATGAAATCGGTGAGGCAACAGCTGAGAAAATGAAAGAATTTAGGCTTGTTGTTTGGGGAATGCACGGTATATACGGCGCCGGTAAAGATATGGATGAAACCTTTGGGCTTATCGAAACGGTTGAAAAAGCCGCCCAGATTTATATGCTGACCTCTCATTTACCGAGAATAAACACCATTAAGGACGAAGAAATGAAAGTTTTAGCCGAATTCTTCGGAGTTAATTACAGAAAAGATTTTTTAAATATTTAAATATTTATCGCAACTGATATCAAAACATTGCATAATAAAGCCGCCCCGATATATTGGTTATATCGGGGCGGCTTTATACTGTTTTAACGATACTTTTCATCTATAAGTGCATTTAGCTTTTCCATTGTCTTTCCGTCAGGAGTATCTACATCGGCAAGCAAAAACGGAATATTGAGTGCATCATATTTCTCTTTGCAAAGGTTACGAAACGGAAGAAGCTCAATTTTCTCAACACAACTGAAATCTCGCGCTGTTTTATTAAGTGAGAGTACAGAGGCTTTACTGTCAGTCTTTCCGGGGATAATAACACGGCGAAGCCATGTCGGTATTGACCGTCGGTTAAGCTCGGAAAGGAAACATTCCACATCATTAAGATGAGCACCCGAATTGGCAAAATATTCGGTTTCAGTCGGGTATTTGTGGTCGAGAAGAACGAGGTCGGTCACATCAAGCAGCCTTTGCACATCATCATTCATAATACACCCTGAAGTATCAAGGGCGGTGTGAATACCATTATCTTTAAGTTTAGAAAACAAACCGGCAACAAATTCCGCCTGCATAAGCGGTTCTCCGCCGGAAACAGTCACACCACCGTTTTTACCGAAGTAAGTGCTAAACCGAAGAATAAAACGGCAAAGTTCGTCCGCATCTGTTTCTTCACCGCCCGAAAATGCCCATGTGTCAGGATTATGGCAACAGATACAACGCAGTGGGCATCCCTGCATAAAAACAACACAGCGTACACCGGGACCGTCAACAGTCCCAAGACTTTGTACAGAATGAATACGGCCTTTCATCATACGGCACAATGGAATGTGCGCATGATAACCTCACGCTGTTGTTCCTTTGAAAGCTTACAAAAATTAACCGCATATCCTGAAACACGGATTGTAAGATTAGGATATTTTTCGGGATTTTCGTATGCATCAAGCAGGGTTTCACGATTCATAACATTGACATTGATATGATGCGCATTATTAAGAAAATAACCGTCAAGAATTGTGACCAGATTTTCTACCCTCTCCTGAACCGTTTTACCGAGTGCATCGGGAATGATGGAAAATGTATTTGAAATACCGTCAGATGCTGATGAATACGGAAGCTTTGAAACAGAGTTAAGCGATGCAAGAGCGCCGTTATGCTCACGGCCGTGCATCGGATTAGCACCCGGTGCAAACGGTTCGCCCTTTTTTCTTCCGTCGGGTGTTGCTCCGGTCTTTTTCCCGTACATAACATTTGAGGTGATTGTCAGTGCTGATAAGGTGTGCCGTGCGTTGCGATATGCAGGCGTTTTTTTCAGCTCTGTATGAACACGGATAAGCATATCCTCGGCAATTTCATCAGCACGGTCGTCATCATTACCGTATTTCGGAAAGTCTCCGATAGTCTCAAAATCCACAATAATACCGTTCTCATCACGAATGGGTTTAACTGTTGCGTACTTAATTGCGGAAAGAGAGTCGGTGATAACGGATAGTCCTGCCACACCGAATGCCATAAGACGTTCCACATCGGTATCGTGAAGCGCCATTTGTGTTTTTTCATAAGCGTACTTATCGTGCATATAGTGTATACAGTTCATCGTATTAACATAAAGGTGACAAAGCCATTGGAGATATGTATCAAAACGCTCCATTACCTTTGCGTAATCAAGAACATCGTCCTCCATCGGTCCTATCTGAGGTCCGATATGTGTACCGAAAACATTATCCACACCACCGTTGATTGCAAGAAGTAACAGTTTTGCAAGATTGGTGCGGGCACCAAAAAACTGCATCTGTTTACCAACCTTCATTGCGGAAACACAGCAAGCAATAGCATAATCGTCACCAAAACGGGAACGCATAAGGTCATCGTTTTCATACTGAATTGCATCGGTATCACAGGAAACCTTTGCACAGAAACGCTTGAAATCTTCGGGGAGTGCATGGCTCCACAATACTGTAAGATTAGGTTCCGGCGCGGGACCGAGATTATATAGTGTGTTCAGCATACGGAATGAGGACTTTGTAACGAGAGTTTTGTGATTTAAATTCATTCCGCCGATGCTTTCGGTAATCCACATGGGATCGCCGCCGAAAAGCTCATTATACTCAGGGGTACGAAGATGACGGGCACAGCGAAGTTTAAGTACTAAATCATCAATAAGCTCCTGAGCTTCCTCTTCTGTAAGACGGCCTGCTTTCATATCACGCTCGATGTAAATATCAAAGAATGTGGATGTTCTGCCGAAAGACATTGCCGCACCGTTTTGCTCCTTATTTGCGGCGAGATAACCGAAGTATGTCCACTGTATTGCTTCGGGGGCGTTTGCCGCCGGTAATGAAATATCAAAACCGTACATTGCCGCCATATCCTTCAGTTTCCCGAGAAATTCAATCTGCTCATAAAGTTCTTCAAGCAATCGAATATTCCTTGCATCCATAAGGTTTTCGCCAAGTTTTGCTTTATCTTTTTTCTTTTCTTCAACAAGAAAATCAATGCCGTAAAGAGCAACTCGACGGTAATCACCTATGATACGTCCTCTGCCGTAGGCATCGGGAAGTCCGGTCAAAAGTGCGCAATGGCGCGCAGCCTTCATTTCATCGGTATAAACGCGGAAAACACCGTCATTGTGGGTGGTACGATAGGTAAAATATTCCTCGATTTGATCTCCGAGCTTGTAACCGTATGCCTCACATGCAGAGCGTGCCATACGGATACCTCCGAACGGATTGACCCCGCGCTTTAGCGGCTCATCGGTCTGCAGTCCAACAATAATATCAGAGTCGGTAAGATATCCGGGCTTATAGTTGCAGAGTGAAGAAACAGTAGTGGTATCAACTGAAAGAACACCGCCTCTTTCCTGCTCGATTTTTTTTAATCTTTCCAATTCTTGAAGCGCTTTTTTTGTGCGCTCGGTCGCCCCTTTCAAAAACGAACCATCGCCGGAATAAGGAGTATAGTTTTTGTTGATGAAGTCACGAACATTTATCTTATTTTGCCATTCGCCGGCAGCAAATCCGTTCCATTGTTCAAAACTCATAATTGTTTTCCTTCCTTTGCTGATAGCATAAATAAAAAAGGGCACCCCCGAATAAATCAGAGTTGCCCAGACGGTCGGCCCAAGATTCCCAAGTGGTACATTGTGTTAATTCACATTCCGTCAGCACCGAATGGGTATTGATTGTTATAAATATTATACTCCTTTTTTCTGTTTTGTCAAGAGTTAAAGATTTATAAATCACATCAAAAAATATGCAAAAATATCTTACAGTCTGTAAATAATGAAGTTAATACGCAAGACCTGTTATGCAGTATTCAATAGTATTTTTCGCTGAATAATAAGATAATTTTGGAGATCGATAACTTTGTTTTCAGAAACACGACTCGGCGCTTTGATGTTATGAATATCAAAATCGTTTGCCTCTGCCATTCGTTTTGTAAAATCATAAACACTATTAAACAAATCGGTCAGTTGTTTCGTGGAAATATTAAGCGGTATCTGACCGTCCTTATTGTATTTTGAAAGTGTATCAATACAATTCATCAGACTATCAAGCACTTCTACGGTCAAATTGCCTGCTTTTGCATCATCAATATATTTTTGCAATGCTTTACAAAATTGTTTATCAGCTTTCCGTTTTTCTCTGTGAGAAAAGTATGACACCGTTCCAACTACAACACCGCCGACAACCAACAATCCACCGACCGTTATGGCGGCTGTCTTATGACCACGAACGATGTCAATGGCTTTTGATGCACCCTCCTTGGCAGAATCAACAACCGTTGGCAAATGTTTACGAATGCGGTGGTTTTGATCTTTAACCATACCGCAAAGTTCTAATGCACC
>JAZUGP010000007.1:0-6729 GCA_045641225.1 Acutalibacteraceae bacterium | reverse complement strand
GTTACTCACCCGTCCGCCACTAAGCATTACAAGAAATTCCTGCAGCAAGCTGCTCTCGTTTCAGCGCAATGCTCCGTTCGACTTGCATGTGTTAGGCACGCCGCCAGCGTTCGTCCTGAGCCAGGATCAAACTCTCTAAATATTTGTATCTTAATCCCTCTCGGAATTAAAACCTTCTTTAAAGCGTTTTTTCGCTCATTTACTAATGCTAGCGCATTATTTTTGTCCTTGATTTAAAAGATTTCTCTTAAGAATCATCGGGTCCTTATTAATTGTCGTTGTTTAATTTTCAAGGTCCGTTTGCTGCACCCCTTTTTTAGAGCGCCTGATTATAATACCACAACCAATACCCGTTGTCAACACTTTTTTTGCTTTTTTTGCAACTTTTTTCACATAAAAATAAGACAAGGGCTTATTACACAATATATTGTGTCACAAGTCCTTGCTTTACACTATTTTGTAGAAAATTGTCGCTTTTTCTTATGCCGCGGCAAACCCCTCGGAGATACCGAGCAGCACTATTCCGATTATCACCGCCGTAACCGAAATTGACTGCGAGGGTTTTAACCTTTCCTTTAAAAGCAGGCGGGAGAGCAAAACCGAAACTATACAGTATGAAGCGATAACCGGTGCCGCAAGCATGGGACGGGCAGCCATTGCATAAACATAAAACACCTGACCTGTCTGCTCGCACACGGCGGCAGCTCCCTTTACCCTCATCTCCTTTGGCTCAAAGGGATTATAAGGTCTGCGGTTTCTTATAAGCAAAACCGCATAGGCGATAACGGCGGCTGCAAAAAAGGTGAAGCCGTAGATTACCAGCACGTCCTTTTCGCCAAGCCCCATACCGCTGTTTTCGTCAAGTATGATACCGTCCGCCGCGGTGCCGAGTGTATCAAACAGACAGTAAAGGAGGGGGAATATCAGTGCAAGCGCGCCGTATCTGTATTTTTTGTTTTCGCCGCTTTTTGCAATCTCTTTTTTTGAAAGACGCTGTTCGGCAACCGCAATTCCCACCACACCTATTATAATTATAACGGTGGCGGCGGTCTCAAGCGGGGAGACGGCATCGCTTAAATCGGATATTCTGCCTACGGCGATAAAATACACAAGCATTGCCACTGCGGAAAAAGCGCCCGAGGCATTCTGAACGGGGGAAACCACCGAAACCTCAAGGTAGCGCAGTCCCGCATATCCTATCACCATTGAAAGAATGTATCCGAGTGAGGCGGGAAAGTATCTTACGGTGCTTGTAAGAAAGCCCGAAAGGGAAAAGGCGGTTTCGCAAAAGGGGAGAAGCCCCGCCGAGCAGATGCCCATAACAAGTCCCACCCACACGGTGATTTTAAGGTGTGAGTCCTTCTCCGAGCTCTCAGAGCCGGCTTTATAGAATATATCGGCAAATCCCCAGCCGAGGGTTGCCGCAAGTGAAAAAACAAACCACATACGTTTTATATTATATATGTATATATTATATTATTTTATTTTATAGTATTTATAGCATCAACCCTCGAGTTTTTTTGCTATCTCGGCAAGCTCGTCGTTGCCGTAAAACTCAAGTGTTATGGTGCCGCGGTCTTTACCCGTGGGCTTTACCGATACAGCTCTGCCGAGCGCCGATTTAAGCGAAAGCTCTACCTCGGTATAAAAGCCGTTTTTGGGTTTTCTTTCCTTTTTTGCGGGAGCTTTGGTCCCTGCGGCTATCCGCTCAACCTCTCGCACCGAAGCGCCTGCGAGCGAAAGAGCCAAGCATTTTTCCCGTGTTTCCTCATCGGCGGCGGCAAGTATCGCCCTTGCGTGACCTGCCGAAATCCTGCCCTCGCGCAGTGCCTTAAGGCCTTTTTCATCAAGATTTAAAAGGCGCAGTGTGTTTGCTATCGCGGTACGGGATTTTGATACCGCCTCGGCAAGCTGTTCCTGTGTGAGTCCGTAATTTTCAATAAGCGCACTGTAGCCGAGCGCCTCCTCAACAGGGTTTAAGTCCTCGCGCTGGAGATTTTCAACAAGCGCCATTTCGGCGACCGCTTTATCGTCACATTCCTTTATGATAACCGGCACCGTCTCAAGTCCCGCTATACGGCAGGCGCGCCACCTGCGTTCGCCGGCGATTATACGGTAAACGCCCGAGGCGGTGGGGCAGACCACTATCGGCTGAATAAGTCCGTGCTTTGCTATGCTTTCGGCAAGACTGTTTAACGACTCCTCATCAAAATCCTTACGCGGCTGCGCGCGGTTCGGCTCTATTTCGGTAAGTTTTATGTCAACCGCACCGTTTGAGTCGGCGGCGTTCTCGTTAAAGAGCGAGTCAAGGCCTCTGCCGAGTCCTCCTTTTTTGTTTGCCATATCAATCCCTCCTGTTTTTCTTTAAGAACTCTTTGGCTATTGCGTTGTAGGCATCGGTACCCTTTGAGCGCTTATCGTAGTACTGTATCGGCATACCGTAGCT
The DNA here is from genome assembly GCA_045641225.1 of Acutalibacteraceae bacterium. Classification (GTDB taxonomy): domain Bacteria; phylum Bacillota; class Clostridia; order Oscillospirales; family Acutalibacteraceae; genus UBA737. Next base: position 4,283 of record JAZUGP010000007.1, on the reverse strand, counting down.
CGGTGCTTCGGATATGCGTACCGCACGCGGAACGGTGTGCTTATAGAGCTTGTCCGCAAAGTATTTTTTGATTTCACCGACAACCTGATTTGTCAGGTTTAATCGGCCGTCAAACATCGTGAGCACTATGCCCTCAATCTCTATTGTGGGGTTATAAAGGCGCTTCACCTGACGGATAGACGCCATCAGCTGAGAGAGTCCCTCAAGTGCATAATACTCGCACTGAATGGGCACCAAAACACTGTCGCTCGCGTTGAGCGCGTTGATGGTTATGAGCCCCAAAGAGGGGGGACAGTCGATAAATATGTAGTCATAATTTTCTCTCACGGGAGCAAGCGCGCGCTTTAACATCGCCTCGCGGTGCTCGGTTTCTATGAGGTCCACCTCGGCGGCGGCAAGGTCCATAGAGGAGGGTATTATGTCAACCCCCTTGTACGCAGTTTTAACTATTACGTTTTCCACTCGTGCCTTGCCGATAAGCAGCTCGTAACAGCTTTCGCGGTTTTCTTTTTTGCTTATTCCGTAACCGCTTGTGGAGTTGCCCTGCGGGTCGGCGTCAACGAGCAGTACCTTTTTACCTGCTATTCCTATGCCGGCGGTCATATTAACGGCGGTTGTGGTTTTGCCCACTCCGCCTTTCTGGTTTACAACGGCTATTATTTTGCCCAAAACAGCGCCCCCCTGTTTACAATGTTTCACGTGAAACATTTAAGTTTTATACCGCTATTATACCAAAAGTGACGAAAAAAGTAAATAAAAATATCCAAGCGGGTTTTCCGTTCGGATATTTTAAGGACGGTATTCTATTTGTCTCCCGACCTGAACACAAGCGATGCCGCAAGTCCGCAGACCATGGCAACCGTAATTCCCGCCGCCGTGGCGGTGAGTCCTCCGGTGAAAATGCCGATAAACCCCAACTCGTCCACCGCTTTTTTCACACCCTCGGCAAGGCAGTAGCCAAATCCGGTAAGCGGAACGGTGGCGCCGGCGCCCGCAAGCTTCACGAGAGGGCGGTAAAGTCCCACCGCGGTGAGAAACACGCCCGTTACCACATAGCCTGTGAGTATCCTCGCCGGAGTCAGCCCCGTGCAGTCGATAAGCAGCTGTCCCACGGTGCAGAGCGCACCGCCGACCAAAAAACACAAAAGCAATTTTACAAACATAAAAGCACCCGAAAACAGTATTGTTTCACGTGAAACATTACTATTTTGTGCGGGTGCTTGTGTTTTATTCGCGGTTTTTGATTTTTGACCAGTATTCCTTAAATGCCTGCTCGGTTTTGTTGTCGCCGGCGGTGTAATACTTTTTGCTCTTTATATTATCGGGTAGGTACTGCTGTTTTACAAAGTGGTCGGGGTAGTCGTGGGGATAAAGATAGTTTTGACCCTTTACCTCGGCATCCTCGCCGTCACAGTGCTTGTTTTGGAGCTGACGCGGAATATCTCCGCCGATGCCGTTTTCAACATCGCCGAGCGCTGTGTTTATCGCCTTATATACCGAGTTGGATTTTGGCGCCGATGCCACAAGCACTACCGCATTTGCAAGGGGGATGCGCGCCTCGGGCAGTCCCACGGTGAGCGCGGTATCCACCGCGGCTTTTACTATCGGAATTATCTGCGGATAGGCAAGTCCCACATCCTCGTTTGCGCAGACGAGCAGTCTGCGGCAGGCGCTCGGGAGGTCGCCGGCGGCGAGAAGCCGCGCAAGATAGTACACCGCGGCATCGGGGTCTGAGCCGCGCATAGACTTCTGATACGCCGAAACTATATCGTAATGCTCGTCACCCTCGCGGTCATACCGCACCGAATTGCCTGCCAAAATCTGCTCAACCGTTTCATCGGATATCTCTGCATCGGCAGTATCGGGGCAGAGCATCGCACAAAGCTCAAGCATATTGAGCGCTCTCCGCACATCGCCTGCGGCGGCGCGCGAAATCTTTAAAAGGTTTTCGTCTGCTACTGCAATCGGGTTTTTCCGCTCGTTTGAAAGTATCGAAACTGCACGGGAAAGCACCTTTTTAATGTCGTTTTGATTAAGGGTTTTAAACTCAAACACACTGCTTCGGCTTAAAATCGCGTTGTAAACATAAAAATACGGGTTTTCGGTGGTGGAGGCAATAAGCGTTATATCGCCGTTTTCTATGTAGGAAAGCAGTATTTGCTGTTGCTTTTTGTTAAAATACTGTATCTCATCGAGGTATAAAAGTATGCCGTTTTGTGTGTCAATACCGCCTATTGTTCCTATTATTTCCTTAATGTCGGCGGTTGAGGCGGTGGTGGCGTTAAGATGGCAGAGCTTTTTGCCGCATTCCCTTGCAATTATATTCGCAACGGTGGTTTTGCCCACGCCTGAGGGACCGTAAAATATAAGGTTGGGTATGTTTTTGCTTTCGATTATCCTGCGAAGTATTTTTCCTTCGGCAAGCAGGTGGGACTGACCTGCCACCTCGCTTATGCTGTTTGGCCTTACGCGGTCGGCAAGAGGAGATTTCATATTGCACCTCCGAATGTTGATAGAATAATTATACCAAAGCTTATAAATAATTTCAACTGTTCTTATATTATTACCGCCGGCATAGTTTATACGGGTGAACTCTTATGAAAAAAACTCTTTTTATAAAAAACGCGGCGGTGCTCACCGCCTCCTCGCTTGTACTCCGTTTTTTGGGGGTTATATTCAAGGTGTGGCTCTCAAACACGGTGGGAAGTGAGGGGATAGGGCTTTATCAGGTGATATTTTCGCTTTATATGCTCGCGTCAACCTTTGCCGCAAGCGGCATTTCCACCGCCGTTACGCGGATAGTTGCCGAATGCTCTGCAAGAAACGACACCGCGGGTATCAAAAAAGCGGTAAAGCGGGCGGCAGAGCTTTCCCTTGCTGTCGCGCTTATATCGGCAGGGCTTTTGATAATGCTGTGCCCGACCGTATCAAAATACATTCTGCACGACAGCCGCGCCGCCTATTCGGTAAGGGTTTTTGCAATTTCCCTGCCGTTTATGGGGGTATCATCCTGCCTAAGGGGTTATTTTATCGGTATGCGCCGCGCAACACCCACGGCTTTTGCGCAGATAGCGGAACAGCTTTTGAGAATAGGTACTGTGGTGCTTCTTTTAAAACGCTTTGCAAAATACGGCCTTTCGGTTTCCTGTGCCGCCGTTTTTGCGGGGGACACCGCCGCCGAAATACTCTGCTGCTGCATATTATATCTTGTATACCGCCAAAGCATCAAAAAACAAAAGGGCTCTCCCAACGTAAAAATCAGGGGAGTGGGACTTAAAATACTGCGGATAGCAACCCCCATTACCGCAGGCAGATATTTAAACTCGCTTTTGCGCACCGGAGAAAACGTGCTTGTACCCGAAAGTCTTGCAAAATACAGCGGCGGAAGCTCGGCGCTGTCGCTTTTCGGTATGATAAAAGGTATGGCACTGCCGATACTTTTCTTTCCCTCCGGAATACTCCACGCGCTTTCTACCATGCTTATCCCCGAAATGAGCGAGGCGATGGCGCTCGGACACAAAAACGGGGTTAAATACTCGGCTGAACGCATAATCACCGTAACTATTGCCGTATCGGTGCTTTTTGCGGCGGTGTTTTTTTGCGCGGGGGAGAGAATAGGTATACTCATATACAAGAACAAGGACGTGGGGTTTTTGCTTAAATGCCTTGCTCCCATTGTGCCGCTGATGTACCTTGACAGTGTGTGTGACGGCTTTTTAAAAGGACTTGACCAGCAAAGATTTACCTTTCGGATTTCGGTTGCCGACTCGGCGATACGGCTGTTCCTTGTGGCTCTTATCGTTCCGCGGTGGGGACTTTACGGCTTTTTGATGATAATGTATTTTTCAAATATTTTCACCTGCGTGCCAAACTGCCTGCGGCTGATAAAAATAACCGGCGCCGAAATGCCCGCCTTTAAAACGGTGATACTGCCCGTTATTGCCGCGTTTTTCCTCGCATCGGTCACAAGTAAGCTGCTTACATATTTCGGTGTGTTTAACAATTTGGTTTACATAATACTTTTTTGCTTGATAAACACCGCACTCTACGGGGCATTTGTTTTGATGCTTTTGGGAGATCGGCTCGGGATAACCCTGCAAAGCGCCAAAAAGGTGATGTTAAATCGGGCAAAAGCATAAATGGGCTCTTTGTCAATAGTTGGGGTAAAGAGTTAAAACAGAATATTATGAGTATGTGAGCAGTCGCCGTCAGGCGGCTGCTTGTTCGTTAAGTTGTTGATGAGAAAATATATGTAAAATACGGTTTCTGAATCGTTTAAAATT
>JAZUGP010000006.1:0-5148 GCA_045641225.1 Acutalibacteraceae bacterium | reverse complement strand
AGCCAACTACCAAAAGAACATTACTGTTTCAAGTCTTGCCGATATTTGCTGTATGTCAGTTTCTTCTTTCAGACAGAATTTTTCTAAAGAAATCGGTATGTCACCTCAAGAATTTCTTATCAGCACAAGATTCAGATATGCTAAATACTATCTTGAAAATACCGAAAACACATTGCGTGATATTTGCAATAATTGTGGCTTTTCGGATATGTCCTCGTTTTACCGATTGTTTATCAAACGATTCAATTTGTCTCCAAATGAATACAGAAAACAGTTTTCGCAAAAAAACAATAATATAAAACAATAATAATAATGTTTTCTAAGTAGGATTCTGTGCAAAACAAAAGTCAAGTCCATTTGTTGGTACTTGACTTTCTTTATTGCAATAATTAAAATAATATGTTAAAATATTGAAGACACAATGTTATATATACAAATAATATATTACTTTAAGGAGAAAGCAAAATGAAAGACGATAACAGAAAGATTGCTATTTATTCAAGAAAGTCGAAATTTACTGGCAAGGGCGAAAGCATTGAAAATCAAGTTGAAATCTGCAAAAACAAAATCCGTATGCAATACCCCGATATATCCGAAAAAGACATTTTAGTTTTCGAGGACGAGGGTTTTTCGGGCGGAAATATGAATAGGCCTAAGTTTCAGGAAATGATGAAACTTGTAAAGAAGAATGAAATTAAAGCCATTTATTCCTACCGTCTTGACCGTATCAGCCGTAGTGTTGTTGACTTTGCAAATATGTATGAAATACTGACTGAAAACCGGGTTGCCTACATATCCGCTACCGAATGTTATGAGACCTCTACCCCACTTGGTCGTGCGATGATGAGTATCGCAACGGTTTTTGCCCAATTAGAGAGAGAAACCATTGCCGAGCGAATCAGGGACAATATGCACGCCCTTGCAAAATCGGGCAGATGGCTTGGCGGCACTACGCCGACCGGTTATAAAAGCACGCAAATTGTCGGCAGTGTCACGGTTGACGGTAAAGAACGAAAAGCATTCAAACTTGAAATCATCAAAGAAGAAGCCGAAACCGTAAAAGAAATATTCAATAAGTTTTTGGAAACCAATTCATTGACAAAAGTCGAAACCTATCTTTTGCAAAATCATATCAAGACCAAAAACGGACGGGATTACACTCGCTTTTCCATTCGGACGATTCTTACAAATCCCGTTTATATGTCTGCCGATGAAAAAGCATATCAGTATTACAAAGATTTAGGAATTGAAATCTATGCCGAAAAAGAAAGTTTTGACGGCAAACACGGCGTTATGGCATATAACAAAACCTTACAGCGAATAGGTAAAGCAAACAAAAAAAGAGAATACGATGAATGGATATTGGCAGTCGGAAAGCACGCATCGATTATCAGTAGTTCCGACTTTATAAAAGTTCAGGAAATGCTCAAACAAAACTCATCCAAAGCATATCACAAGCCGAAAAGCAATGTGGCTCTTTTATCGGGGCTTCTCCATTGCGGAAATTGCGGTTCGTTTATGCGCCCCAAAAAGTCAAAACGCCTGAACGAAAACGGCGAAGAAATTTATACCTATCTTTGTGAAATGAAAGAAAAAAGCAAAAGCCATAACTGTCAGATGAAAAATATCTATGGCAACGACCTCGATAAAAAAATATGCGAAGAAATAGCAAAGCTTAATGAAGACAGCAGTGAATTTGTAAAAGGTCTGATAGACGCCTCAAAACAGTTGGTAATGGATGTCGATGACTATGAAAAGCAAATGGAAAACTTACGAAAATCCATCGACGAAAACGAAAAGCAGATCAGGAATTTGGTTACGGCACTTTCCCAAAGTGAAGAAGAAACCATATCCTATATCAGCGGACAAATCAAAGAATTACATCATGCTAATGAACAACTGAAAGAAAAAATGTCAACTCTCAAGGTTGCCGCAAAAGACAGAGACCTTACCGAAAACGATTTTTATCTGCTTAAAAACTTACTTTCAAATTTTGCAAACTCATTTAAAGAAATGACACCCGAAGAAAAGCGGGCTTCTCTTCGGGTGTTCATTAAAAAAATTATTTGGGATGGCGAAAATGTCCATGTCTACCTATTCGGCGACCCGGACGGTGATGAAAAATCAATAGATTTATTGGAGACACAGCGAGCGTATAGCGAACGAAATCCTGATGTATTTCAGAAACCTGAAGAAATCCGCGCAGGATGTATATATAAGCGACCCGATAGACACCGATAAGGACGGAAATGCGTTAACACTCATAGATATCATTGCGGACGATACCGATATAACACAGCTTACCGATACAAAAATAAAGCTTGACAAATTAAAGGTTTTTCTGAACGGTGTGCTTGACGAACGAGAAAAACTCATAATAAATATGAGATACGGACTTTCGGGATATGAGGAGCTGACCCAGAGGGAAATTGCCGCAAGGCTCGGGATATCGAGAAGCTATGTGTCAAGAATAGAAAAAGCCGCACTTTTAAAGCTTAGAAGACAGTTTTAAAAAAATGTAATAAAAGGCTTTACATTTTGAAAAACTTATGATATACTCAATAAGCTACCGTATTCTGCGCTCTTGGCGTCTGCCGCTTTTTGCGGATCACTCAAGGCCTCCTGCTCGGAACACGGCGGACAATTATCATAAAAGGAGTGAATATCATGACAAAAGAGCAAAAACAGCAAATTATGGCTGAATATGCCGTTCATGAGGGTGACACCGGTTCACCTGAGGTTCAGATTGCAGTTCTCACCGCGAGAATCAATGAACTCAACGAGCATTTAAGCATCCATAAGAAAGACCACCATTCCCGTCGCGGTCTTTTAAAGATGGTAGGTCACAGAAGAAACCTTCTTGCTTACCTTGCGAAGAACGATATCGAAAGATACCGTGCAATTGTTAAGAAGCTCGGTCTTCGTAAATAATCGAATCATCAAACCGGACCCCATAGTCCGGTTTGATTTCGTTTATAAAAAACTTATTCTATGAGATTTTTCGCTGATTAGCGGTAAATCGAGCATTCAGTTTTTTGTGAATGTTGGATTTATTGCTAACCGGAAAATCTCAAAACAAAAAGGAGATTTGAAAAATGTTTGAAAACTACAAGGTTTATGAAACCACCATTGCCGGCCGTCCGTTTAAGCTTGAAACCGGCAAAATGGCACAGCTCGCAAACGCAGCTTTTATGGCGACCTACGGTGAGACAAGTGTTCTCTGCACCGTAACCGCTTCGGACAAACCCCGTGAGGGCGTTGACTTCTTCCCTCTTTCGGTTGACTATGAGGAAAAAATGTATGCTGTAGGCCGTTTCCCCGGTTCATTTCAAAGACGTGAAGGCAAGGCAAGTGAAAAAGCCATTCTTTCCTCCCGTTGTATAGACAGACCGATTCGTCCGCTTTTCCCAAAAGATATGCGCAACGATTGTTCTGTTGTTGCAACCGTTATGTCGGTTGATCCCGACTGTTCACCCGAAATAACCGCCGCTATCGGCGTTTCAGCGGCTATCGCTTGCTCGGATATTCCGTGGGACGGTCCTATCGCTTCCACAAGTGTAGGTCTTGTTGACGGCGAAATCGTTATCAACCCCACCCTTGAACAGCGTGAAAAGACCGACCTTACACTTACCGTTTCTTCAACTGCCGATCTTGTTGCGATGATCGAGGCAGGTGCCAACGAAATCAGCGATGACCTTATGTTTGACTGCATTATGGCAGGTCACGAGGTAAACAAGGAAATCGTTAAGTTTATCAACGGTATCGTTGCCGAAATCGGCAAGGAAAAGTTCACCTTTGAATCAAGCAATCCCGATCCTGAAATTATGGCTGAGATCGAGGAGTTCTGTATTGAAGATGTTAAGCGCGCACTTGATACTGATGATAAGAATATTCGCGATGCGGCGCTTCTCCCCATTTATGATGCCGTTCACGAAAAGTTTGACGAGCGCTTTGAGGGTAACGAAGCAAAGCTTGACGAAATTATGTATCTTGTTCAGAAGCATGTTGTACGCTCTTGGCTTAAGGACGAGCACAAGCGTGTTGACGGCAGAGGTATTGATGAAATACGTCCTCTTAACGCGCAGATAGATCTTCTCCCCCGTGCACACGGCTCGGGTATGTTCACCCGCGGTCAGACTCAGGTCCTCTCGGTTGCAACCCTTGCTCCCATAAGCGAGGCACAGAAGCTTGACGGACTTGACGAGGATACACAAAAGCGCTACATTCACCACTACAATTTCCCCTCCTACTCGGTAGGCGAAACAAAGCCTTCAAGAGGCCCCGGCAGACGTGAAATCGGTCACGGTGCACTCGCCGAGCGCGCTCTTGTTCCGGTTATTCCCTCGGTTGAGGAGTTTCCCTATGCGATAAGAGTTGTTTCGGAAGTCCTTTCTTCAAACGGCTCAACCTCACAGGGCTCTATATGCGGCTCTACACTCGCCCTTATGGCGGCAGGTGTTCCGATAAAAGCTCCCGTTGCGGGTATTTCCTGCGGTCTTATCACCGGTGATGACGGCGTTTACGGCGACTTTATGACCATGGTTGATATTCAGGGACTTGAAGATTTCTACGGCGATATGGACTTTAAGGTTGCCGGTACTCACAAGGGTATTACCGCCATTCAGATGGACCTTAAGGTACACGGACTTACCCCCGAAATCATCAAAGAAGCCTTTGCAAAAACACACAAGGCAAGAGTTTACATTCTTGATGAGATAATGCTCAAGGCTATTGCCGAGCCCCGTGCTGAGCTTTCAAAGTACGCTCCCAAGATGCTCACCACAACCATCAGCCCCGATAAAATCGGCGATGTTATAGGTAAGCAGGGCAAGGTTATCCAGTCTATTCAGGAACAGTGCGACTGCACCATCACCATTGAAGAAGACGGTCACGTTTATGTTTCCGGTCTTGATATTGACAAGGCTAAGCAGGCTATCTCAATAGTAGAGCTTATCGCAAACGATCCCGAAATCGGCGCTATCTATTCAGGCAAAGTAACACGTCTTATGACCTTCGGTGCATTTGTTGAGATTGCGCCCGGTAAAGAGGGACTTGTTCACATTTCAAAACTCGATGTTAAACGTGTTGAAAAGGTTGAGGACGTTGTTTCCGTAGGCGATCAGGTACTTGTAAAGGTTACCGAAATCG
>JAZUGP010000005.1:0-5755 GCA_045641225.1 Acutalibacteraceae bacterium | reverse complement strand
GGATAAAGTGTTCCGCCGGCATTTCAGTCTGCCAAGCAGAACTTGAAACGGCAATAATCTTTACACCGTTTTTCTTGGCTTCCATTGCCGCATCAATGGTTGCGGGATTGATACCAATGTTGTGGAAAATAATCAGCACATCATCTTTTTTCAAGTCATAGTATTTGAGAATTGAACTGCCGAAATTGACCGTTCTTTCAAGTTCCAAATATTTTAATGCCTGATTGAAAACCGAAAGTCCGGTTTCCATAATCGGATTGACACAAGCAAGACCGCCGGCACGGAAGAACATTTCACCGACCGGCAATGTGGTATGCCCACCACCGCCGTAAACATTGATTAGGCGATCATCAGCGATTGCATCGGTCATCAGTTTTGCCGCTTTGCGAATGTTTTCGCTTTGCGTTTCATTAACCTGTCTGAAATTCTCCAACAAGTTTTCAAAGTAACCAAAATCATTCATAATCTATCAACCTTTCTGTTCATTTCCTATTGGAAATTATTTTTTAAGAACCCGTTTATAATTTCTGCCGATGCTATCCCAAAGTTCGATGGGATTCTTCGCTGCAACGCTTGTGCCGTAACCGCCTCGGTATGTCCAAGTTGCCAGTCGGTCAACGCCAAGCGACTCATACATATCTACGATTTTATCTATCTGCTTGAAATCGTCAGGACGCTTATTGTAGCCCATCAGCCATCGTTCCGATTGCTTTCCGTACTTCTTAGCCATTGCAACAGTACGCTCTGTAATTTCACGGAAAAAATTTTCAGGTAGCGTCCAATTGATAATTGTGGTCGAGAAAACATCAAAATACGGGCACGAGGCAACCATATCCCAATTATCGTACCCACGAAGTTCTGTCACATAGTAGGAATTAAGCGTAGCATGGACGCAGCAGGTGATTTCAAGATTCGGATTGTATTCCTTTAATGCTTTCGATGTATCAGACAGTGTAAACAACGCCTCACGCCAACGAAACTGTTTTACATCGTCATTCATAAACTTGGGCATTTCGTATCCGTAATATTCTTCAAACTTTTTCATACATTCCGTACATCTACATGCCCAATCATCGCCAGCACCACCGGTAATTGAAGCATAGGATTTCGGATAGGCATAGTGCGGTTCATCCCAAAAGAAACCGTCAATCTCGGTATTCTTTGCTAATTTAAGGCAAATGCCTTTGAAATAATCACGAAATGCGTTAGTGTTGAAACACGCCGCATTCAGCACTTCACCCGTATACGCTGAAACCTGACGGTGATGGATATTGTTTTGCAAAAACAAACTAACCTGCTCTCCACCGAAATATTTACCGATGCCCCAAGTATCCGCAATAACACGCAAACCGATTTTATGAGCAGCCTTGATGATTTCGTTGATATTCGGAAACCAAAAATCCATATCAAATTCCGTGATGGCCAGAATGACCGTGTCACATCCGTGTCCTTTCATTTCCTCAAAATCTTTGATGGCATGTTCGACATAGTTTAATCCGTAGTAACTGACTGCTGTATGTTGAATAGACATAGCAACTCCTCCTTTTTTAATAATTTGATACTATCAAATTGCGAAGCAGATGAACACCCATAAAAAATAACAAAGGTTTTCATTTCATAACTTTACATCAAATTGATTTCCTGTTATAATCAAGATACAAAGAATATAGGGAGGCGGCTTTTTGGATTTTTTAAAGCAAGATTTTAATATCCGAATTCTTTCGGTTCAAAAATTACTTCAAGCAAAATATAATACATATGTTAATCCACGGCCTTTTAACGCACTGTCGTTTCGCCTTTCGGGGAACGCTGTTATTTCCGATAACGAAAATGCCGTGCGGTTAACTACAAATGATATTCTTTTTATGCCTGAAAAAGTTCCGTATCACTTAAGGTCTGAGCCCGAAACCTTAATAGTAATCCATTTTGAATTAGAGGGGACAAAACAAAACTGTTTTGAGCGGATTCGCCCCCGTGATTCTTTGTTGATGAAAGAACTCTTTGTTTCGATATATGAGGCGTGGAATGCGAATCCAAATCATTCCTATCTTAAGTCAATGTCGATTTTTTATCGAATTCTTTCTAAACTCGACCACAGTCAGGCAACCGACAATGGTGACCCTGCGTATATTCGTATCAAACCGGCAATTGATTATATCAATCAGAATTTTACCAATCCGGAATTGAATGTAAAGCGTTTGTGTGAATTGGCGAATGTGAGTGACACCTATTTTCGTCGCTTGTTTGCTCACTGCTTTGATAGCACTCCGTTAAACTATATCAACAGTATGCGCATTGAATATGCGCAGGAATTATTGCATACCGGTTACTATTCTGTTGAAGAAATTTCGGGAAAAGTCGGTTTTCTCGATTCAAAATATTTCAGCGTGCTTTATAAACGCAAAAAGGGCGTTCCGCCGTCAAAGGATAAAGTGGTTTAAACAATTTGCTTTGTCAGGCATTGATTTTATTTGTTACAGGAAGAAAACGGCTGACATTATTAAACAACATAGAGAAATGAGAAGATAACATTTTGTAATTGTTTTTTTGAAACGATTAGAGTATGATTAAGATATTAAATTTTGACAAAATAATTATTATAGAAAACTTATTTTTGAAAAGGTGGTAAAATTATGGGATGCGGCAAAAATTTTAGAATCAGACCGTGTGTTTTTGCAATAAACAGAGAATATCAAATATTCATTCCTTTTGAGTTTTGTGCAATCGTTTGGATAGAGGTAAATGACGAAAAGTATTATGACGATTCAAACGGTATATTGCGCTCGAATAATTTAATACATCGTATAATTGTACCGATGGATGTTCTTGACAATGCGCAAGAGTATACTGTTGTCTACAAAAAGATGATAGAACGGAAACCGTATTATCCTATAAGCGAAGAACCGATATATGAAAAATTTGATTTTTTGCCGATAAAAGACGGTAAAATAAAGGTGTATCATATTGCTGACACACACAATATGGAAAAAGAACCGATAACTGCTGCCAAAAACTTCGGAGACGATATAAATTTATTGATATTAAACGGAGACATTCCTAATCATTCCGGTGATATTAAAAACTTTAATTCAATATACAATATAACTTTTGAAATAACGAAAGGTAAGATACCGGCAGTCTTTACAAGAGGTAATCATGATACACGCGGTATTTTTGCAGAAAACTTTACCGATTATACACCGAACGATAACGGAAGAACATATTACACCTTCAGATTGGGTACTGTTTGGGGAATGGTATTGGATTGCGGCGAAGACAAAATTGACAGCAATGAAGAATATGCCGGAACTGTATGCTTTCATAATTATAGATTACGCCAAACGGAATTTATAGAAAATGTAATAGCAAACAGTGCAAATGAATTTAATCAAACGGGAATTAAGCATAAAATAATTATTTGTCACATTCCTTTTGTAAATACTGAATCTGCACCTGTTGAGCGAGAAATATATTCATCGTGGACAAATAAAATTTGCAGTGCTATTAAGCCGGAACTTATGCTTTTTGGGCATACACATAAAAAGGGTGTATATTCACCGAAAAGTGAGTTTGATTCTTTTGGAAAATTAAATTGCATAGCCATAGTCGGCTCCGATTTGCAAGACGGTTTTGAAGCGTGCGGAATAACTCTTTCTGATAATGAACCGGAAATAGTTTTTACTTCCGGCAACGAACGAATGAATAAAATCGGTATTATGTAATTGCATAGAAATATATATTGATAAATAAAAACGGGTGTGTTGATTTTACTGTTTCAACACATCCGCTTTTGTTTTAATAAATTTACAACTACAATTCTGATTATAAAATCGGCAGTATTTTATTTGAGTGCATCATGCTTTTCCATAGCTTTCATTTTGTTTCGGTATTCCCGAGGTGATGAACCGGCGAAACTTTTAAATGTCCTGAAAAACGAAGGGTAATTGGTATAACCGACAAGTTGAGATATAGTCGTTACAGAAAGGCTTGTTTCGTGAAGCAGGGAACGGGCTTCGTTTATACGAACTGAAATTAAGTGTTCCTCAATGCTTTTTCCGGTTTCTTCTTTGTAGATTTTGTATAGATAAGAGCGATTAAGACCTAATGAACGGGCAATATCAGCAATAACAATCGGTTTAGAAAAATTGAATTTTATATATTCTTGAACTGCAGAAATATATTTTTGTCTGATATTTTGTTTTTGAATTTCGGTAACTTGATTTTCGACCGATGAACCGATAGCGATACAGGACAAAAATTTAAATAAAATATTTATTGCGGATATATCGTTATCTTGCGGTCCTTGCAGAGCATCAGAGGCATCCGAAATGTAATCAACGAGATTATCGTTTTCGACCGTTATGTAAAACTTGCCGTCGTGGAAGGCGGTTCTTTCTATAAGGTAATCGGCAAAATCACCATTGAAGGCGAAATAATAGTATTCCCATGGGTCAACCGTATCTGCCGTGTATACTGCTAAGGTGTTCGGGCGTATTAGAAACACATTATTTGCACAGAGCGATATTTTTTCATTGTTTATTTGTAAAATCCCTTTGCCTGATTTTATATAATGGACAAGATAAATGTTACGGTAATTTGAGTATGAGTAACCGGGTTTGCATTTTTCCCATCCCAAATGGAGTAAATTGATAAACTTGTTTTGCGGATAGTCAAGAGAGTCGTGATAAAAATGCGGAGAATTGTTTTCCATATATATCACCCAAAACGATAAAATTTTACAATAGTCATTATAGCATGCGAAACTATATTTTTCAACTAAAAATAGCAACTTAATGAAATTTCAATAAAATGGCAATAATTTATTAATTATGAATAATAAAAATTATAAATTTAGTAAAAACTGACAAGGAAATAGCATAAGGTTATAGGTGATGCTTGTGTGAAAATTGTGAATATGCAACATCAGGTAATCATAAAGCAACTTTATGTTATTGCTTATAATTATGTGTAATGGTATCATAATGATGTAAAATGTCAGAATAAAGGAATGCATATATGGTTTTAGATTTTAATGACTATTTTTATCTGCATACGCAAAATAGCAGTTATGTTATAAGAATATTACCTGATAATACGCTTTGCCATTGTTACTATGGAAAGAGAATAAAAGAATCCGAAATAGATTGGCATAATCTTTTTATTCCTCATGATTTAACGGTTCCGTGCAATATAGGTGAAGATTCTTATTCGCGGGATGCTTTGCCGCAGGAGAGTCCGGGATTTGGAAAAGGAGATTACAGACCGGCGGCATTTTCGATAGAAGGCAGTGACGGGCGAAGTATCAATGATTTTAAATATAGAAGACATCGCCGCTATTCGGGAATAAAAAAACCACTTGGTTTGCCTTGCTTGGACAAAAATACCGAAAATGCCGAAACGCTCGAAATTGTTTTGGACGATAGTATTACCGGTGTTGAATTAAAACTTTTCTATACTGTGTTTGAGGAATCCGATGTTATAGCTCGTTATAGCGTAATCAACAACAGAACTTCAGATACCGTAAAGTTAAAGAGCGTTTCAAGTGTGTGCTTGGATTTTGAAGATTGCGATTTTGATTCAATAACTATGTACGGTTCGTGGACTAGGGAGCGTTCGATAGAGAGGTACGGTCTACGGCACGGTGATATATCCGTTTCAAGTTTGCGCGGTGCTTCGGGACACCATTCAAATCCGTTTATGGCATTGGCAAGAAAAGATGCAAATGAGGACTTCGGTGAGGTTTACGGTGTATCTC
>JAZUGP010000004.1:0-16491 GCA_045641225.1 Acutalibacteraceae bacterium | reverse complement strand
TATGCCGGCATTCCGGCAAACCTTGCCAATGCATTTATTGCAATAGAGGATAAACGCTTTAACGATCACCCCGGTGTTGATTGGCGCAGAACAGCCTCGGCATTTGCTAATATGATTTTGCGTTCCTCAAACAGCTACGGCGGATCCACAATAACACAACAGCTTGTAAAGAATCTTACTAACGATTCCGAAAAAAAGGCAAGCCGTAAGGTAAGAGAAATAATGCGCGCAAGATATCTCGAAAGCCATTATTCAAAAGAAACCATACTTGAATGCTATCTTAATACAATACCCTTAGGTCACGGTCTTTACGGTGTTGAGGTTGCATCTAACTATTATTTCAACAAAAGTGTAAATGAGCTTTCTTTACTTGAATGTGCCTGTCTTGCGTCAATTACAAAGTCGCCTTCACTTTATGCACCCGATGTCAACGAGAGTGCGAACAAATATCGTCGCGAGGTTGTATTAAGTGAAATGCACAGTCAGGGTTATATAACCGATGAGGAATAT
This sequence comes from Acutalibacteraceae bacterium, assembly GCA_045641225.1. Classification (GTDB taxonomy): domain Bacteria; phylum Bacillota; class Clostridia; order Oscillospirales; family Acutalibacteraceae; genus UBA737. Next base: position 15,981 of record JAZUGP010000004.1, on the reverse strand, counting down.
AACAACGCACTTAATGATAAACTTAATATCGTTGCAAGCCGCGATTCGCTTAACGAAACAGAAATTAACAACTATTTTGTTGAGGCGCTTATAAGACAGGTTACAAACGATATTGCCGAGAAATACGGCTATGATCAAAAGCATGCCGCCTCCAATTTCTATACGGGCGGATATAAAATCTATGCTACCATCGACCCTGATATACAGTCTACTATAGATACTGTATTCAGCAATTCTCAGGCTTACGGAATAAAGGGTAAGGACGGCAGTCAGCTTCAGGGTGCCTTTACAATTATGGATTATACCGGCAATGTCCTCGGTATGTCGGGAGGAATTGGTGAAAAAACCGCAAATCTCGGAACCTCCGGATTTAACCGCGCTACCGATGCGATAAGACAGCCCGGTTCCACTATGAAACCGATTTCGGCATATTCACTTGCCATTGAAAACGGTCTTATTACCTACTCAACTATTGTAAATGATGTTGCAACCAATTATAACGGGTGGAAGCCGAATAACTGGTATGGCTCATATTACGGAAATGTAACGGTTGAATATGCTCTCGAGCGGTCGATAAATACCATTCCGGTTTATCTTGTTAACAAGATGAAACCGCAAACGAGCTTTGATTTTCTTACCCAAAAACTTGGTATTAAAACTCTTAACTCACCTGATGACGTTAACCTTTCTCCGCTCGGAATGGGCGGTACAAACGGCGGTATAACAACTCTTGAGTCTGCCGCGGCTTATGCAATATTCGGAAACGGCGGTATTTATTACGAACCTACCTTTTACACGAAGGTGTGCGATCAGCACGGTGAGGTTATTCTTGAAAACAAGAAAAAGCCGCACGCCGCTATTGGCGACGATACCGCAACCGTTATGAATAAACTTTTGCAAAATGTTGTTTATGGCAGCAAAGGTACCGCAAACGGCGCTAAAAACTATATCAATATGAAGTTCTATGCAAAGACCGGTACCACAAACGACCAAAATGACCTTTGGTTTGTGGGCGGTACTCCTTACTATGTTGCTTCGTGTTGGTGTGGATATGATTCTCAGCAGGGTATATCAACAAGCAGTATCGCACTTAAAATGTGGGGCGCTGTTATGTCAAAGATCCACAGCAAGCTTCCTGCAAAAGAATTTGAGGAGAGCAAATATGCTGTAAAACGCTATTACTGTACCGAAACAGGTTGTCTTGCTACTGATACCTGTCCTTCTATTAAGGTTGGCTGGTACCGTGACAGCACATTACCTGAGGTTTGTAAAACCCACGAGGGTCAGGTTATTCTTAAGGTTGAAGAAGAAACCGAAAATACCGAGGGTACGGAGTCGGGCGATAGTTCTGCTTCACAGCAAACATAACAGTAATTTTTATCAATTTTAAGGAACTGATCAGCAAATGAAATTAGCAATTTACGGATACGGAAATCTCGGAAAAGGTGTTGAACTTTCAATTAAACAAAATGCGGATGCCGAACTTTTCGGTATCTTCACCCGCAGAGATCCGAATACTATTCACTCACTTACAGGCGCAAATGTTTATCGTGTTGAGGACATTATCAAATTTAAAAACGAGATTGATGCGGTTATTATCTGCGGCGGAAGCGCTACGGATCTGCCGGTTATGACCAAAACACTTGCTGCCGATTTTAATGTGGTTGACAGCTTTGATACACACATGGATATACCGAAGCATTTTGACAATGTAAACGCCGTTGCGATAAAGAATAACACAACTGCAGTTATTTCAGCAGGCTGGGACCCCGGTATGTTTTCGCTTAACCGATTGTATGCAAGTGTTATACTCCCTCACGGTAATGATTATACCTTTTGGGGAAAAGGCGTAAGTCAAGGTCATTCTGATGCAATTAGGCGTATTGAGGGAGTTGTTGATGCAAGACAGTACACAGTTCCAAGCTCCGCGGCACTTGAGTCGGTCAGAAAAGGTGAAAATCCCGACCTTAAAACGGGTGATAAGCATACACGCGAATGTTATGTTGTGTGTGCTGACGGTGCCGATAAAAAACGCATTGAAAACGAAATTAAGTCAATGCCCAAATATTTTTCCGATTATAATACTACCGTTCATTTTATATCGGCTGAAGAAATGCGCAAAAACCATTCCGAAATGCCGCACGGCGGTTTTGTTATAAGAACGGGCAAAACCGGCGCAAATCTCGAGCACACTCAAAAGATTGAATATTCTTTAACTCTTGATTCAAATCCCGAGTTTACGGGAAGTGTGCTTGTTGCCTGCGCGCGTGCTGTTTGCCGCATGAATAAGCGCGGTATTTACGGCTGTAAGACTATGCTTGATATTGCTCCCTCTGATTTGTCGGAAAAGGCTTCCGAGGAGTTGCGTTCTGTTTTGTTATGAGGTGCCCCGATGAATAATTATATAAACAGCAAATTAATTTGTGATAATCTTGATATTGATTCAAACGGTGTTCTTACCTTTGCGGGTATGAATACCGTTAAGCTCGCGCGTAAGTACGGTACTCCGCTATACCTGTTTGATGAGGAAAGGATACGCCGCAACTGTCGTGTTTTCATTGATGCCGTTAATAATTCTTTCGGCGGCAATGCGCGTATATATTATGCCTCAAAAGCCGCGTGCTTTAAAAAAATATATAATGTAATCGACGAGGAAAAGCTTTATGCCGATGTTGTATCAACCGGCGAGATAAGAACTGCTTTGGCGGCAAATTTTCCTACGGAAAAGCTGTGCTTTCACTCTAACAATAAAACCGACTCGGATATTTCCTATGCCATTGACAATAAGATCGGCTGCTTTGTTTGCGATAATGTTGAGGAGGTTTACGCCATTGACCGTATAGCGCGGGGAAAAGGCGTAAAACAGGATATTATCTTAAGGGTAACACCCGGTATTGATCCTCATACATACGAGGCTGTTACAACGGGAAAGGTCGATTCCAAATTCGGCTCGGCGATTGAAACCGGACAAGCTGAGGAAATTACCGTTATTGCCTTAGGGCTTGAAGGTATAAATCTTATCGGTTTTCACTGTCATATCGGTTCTCAGGTTTTTGATTCCGACGTTTATCTTTCGGCGGCAGGTAAAATGCTTGAGTTTATCAAGCTTATCAGTGAAAAATACTCTTTTACCGCCCGTTTTCTTGATCTCGGCGGCGGATTCGGTATTAAATATGTTCCTTTACAGCCAAGCTCCGATATCCCGAAAATAATTTCCGAAATAGCTGATTTTATGAGAACAAAATGCGCTTCTTTGGGCCTTGATATGCCTACGGTTTGCTTTGAGCCGGGAAGAAGCATTGTAGCCGATGCGGGTATAACATTGTATACAGTAGGTACCGTAAAGAAAATAACCGGATATAAGAACTATGTTTCGGTTGACGGCGGTATGGCTGATAATATAAGATACGCGCTTTACCGCGCACCGTATACGCTTGCCCTTGCCGATAATATGAATCTTGCCGATAATATGATTTGCTCGGTTGTGGGCAGATGCTGTGAAAGCGGAGATATAATTCAAAACAATGTTATGCTGCCTGACTGTGTAAGAAGGGGAGACACGATAGCCTGCTTTACCACCGGCGCATATAATTATTCAATGGCTTCAAATTATAACCGTATCCCGAGACCGCCTATAGTTATGATATCTGATAAAAAGGATTATGTTGCGGTAAGACGGGAAACCATAGATGATCTTATTTCTCTCGATGTATGAGATAATATAAAATACAAAAGCCGGCAGAACATTGTTCAGCCTGCTTCATACTATTCTGATGACGATATTATTCGGTTCTTAATGCGGTAACAGGGTCCTTCTTAGCGGCGAATTTTGATGGGATAAGACCCGCAATAAAGGTTAAGAACATACTGATTATTATCAGTATAACAGCACCTTCAACCGGCAATGCCGCGAGATTTTTAATATCGGATATTTTCTCGATAATCATATTTATCGGGATAATCAGCAGTAAAGTTGCACCGATACCGATAAGTCCCGCCGCAAGACCTTCAATAAGTGTTTCAGCATTGAATACTCTCGAAACGTCATGCTTTGAAGCGCCCATTGCACGCAGAATACCGATTTCTTTTGTTCTTTCAAGCACCGAAATATAGGTGATAATACCTATCATAATTGAGGATACAACAAGAGAAATACTTACAAAGGCTATCAGTATATAGCTGATTGAGTTGATAATATCGGTGACCGAAGAGAGCATAATTCCGATGTAATCGGTATAGCTTATTTCTTTTGATTTATCATTTTCGGCGTTGTAGTCTTTAATTATATCGGCAATTTTTTCTTTTGCTTCAAAATCTTTCGGGTAAATATTTATTATTGCCGGAACATCTAAATCAGAAACACCGAGCTTTAAAAGATTACCTTCATAGGTTGAATCACTTGAAAGCGATTTCATATATGAAGAAAACTTATCAACAATTTGTTGCTCGGTAAGGCCCTGCTTAGATAACTGGTCAATCATAGAACCGGAGGTTGCTTGTTCATTTTGCGGAAGAGTTGCAATGTAAGCCTTTAAATCTTTCATTGTGTATTCTTCATCTTTTGGGAAATTAAGACCGGTTATAACGTCAATTTCAGCATTTTCTTTTTGCTTTTTAACGATTTCACTGTCGTTTACACTGTCAATCAGATGTGTCATAAGCGAACTTAAATAACCAACTGTACCGCCGTTGCTTCCGGGAGCGGAATTGGTTTTGGGTTTAAGTATACCCACAACCTTGATTTCCTCGGCATTCTCAAGCTTTTGCATTATATAAAGCTCGTCATCGGATTTATCGGTGTATGTGCCGTTTTCATTTTTTTCAAAATAATCGGTGTTTTTGAGCAGCTTGAAGCTAAGGGAAAGTAAATCATCGTATCTGTAGGCGGTAATAGGTTTTTTGATAATTTCATTACCCGCCTGCGCGTCCTTTATCATTTCTTTAAGCTCTTTTGAGTCCTTAAGGCCTAAAGTATAAAGAGTATAATCGCTGATTTCATTGTTCTTATCTGCAATAATAACAATTTCATTGTATTTTTCGGGCATTTTACCGGAAAGTATTTCATACTGTGAATCAAGCAGCTTATCGTTATTAAGAAGCTCGTGCCAAACGGAAGTATTCATCATACTCATACCTGAGCTCATGCCGTTTGAGGTGTTATTATTACCTTTCTGATTTCCGAAGCCCATTTCTTCAAATATATTGCTTGGATTAACCTGATAACCCTCTTTAGTATAAATATTCATTTGGGTCGAATATGAATATTTAATGTCAGAAGTATAATCTTTGATATTTGATTTTCCCGACTCAATATATTTTTTAAAAGAAGCAAGGTCGTTTTCGTTCGTTCCGTTTATCATTGAGGACATCATGTCGGTCATGATATTGTTTGAGTATATTCTGTCCGGCAATCTTGTGGCGGTTGTTTTATTATCGTCCATAAGTGAGGAAACAAGATCACCTACATCGGTACCGGTTTTTTGAATTGTGATAGGATAGCTTGAAAGCGTATCCTCCTCAACACGGTTGATATAAGCGTTTACACCGCTTGAAAGTGCGAGAATCAGCGCAATACCGATTATACCTATTGAGCCAGCAAACGCGGTAAGAATTGTTCTTGCTTTTTTGGTCAAAAGATTATTGCAGGAGAGGGAAAGTGCAGTAAAAAAAGACATTGTGGGCTTTTTAACCTTAATGTTATATCTTTCTTCCTCGTCGTCAAAGTTGTATGGATTACTGTCGTCAATAATATTTCCGTCAAACAGTTTTATGATACGTGTGGAGTATTTCTCGGCAAGCTCGGGGTTATGGGTTACCATAATAACGAGCTTATCGTTTGCGATTTCCTTTAGTAAATCCATTATTTGAACACTTGTTTCGCTGTCAAGCGCACCGGTAGGTTCGTCTGCAAGAAGAATATCGGGATTGTTAACAAGTGCTCTCGCTATGGCTACTCTTTGCATCTGACCGCCTGATAACTGATTTGGCTTTTTGGTAAACTGATCGCCGAGCCCCACACGCTCAAGTGCCGATTTTGCACGTTTCTTTCTTTCGGCTTTAGATACACCCGAAAGTGTTAGCGCAAGTTCAACGTTGGAAAGCACGGTTTGGTGGGGAATAAGGTTATAGCTTTGAAAAACAAAGCCTACCGAGTGGTTTCTGTAGGTATCCCAATCTTTGTCCTTATATTTTTTTGTGGACTTGCCGTTAATTATCATATTACCGCGGGTATACTTATCAAGTCCGCCTATGATATTGAGAAGTGTTGTCTTACCGCAGCCTGAGGGACCGAGTATCGAAACAAACTCGGAGCTTCTGAATTCAACAGAAATATCCTTAAGTGCACAAACACCTTTATCACCGACTGCATAAACCTTTTTAATATTTGATAGTTTTAACATAAAATTACTCCTTTACTAATAATCAGTATAATCCAAAAATATATCTAAATTATGAATTTTTCAAAAAAATTGATATTTTGGTATAATTATGTTATAATGAATTAAATTTTTACGGATTTAAACGGTGAAAAAAATGAATCGTATTAATGATAAGCTGTTCAAATGGTTTTGCGTTGTACTTTCGGCAATAATTATATTTTCATCTGTGCTTATGGTATTTGCACTGCCGGGCGTAAATGACAAAACCTTTGATATTTTCGGAAGTAATCAGATAATTGATGATATTCGTAATCTTGAAATGAATATGACCTCTGTTATCTATGTAAAAGATAAAAAGAACGACAAGTGGAAAGAATACAAACGGCTTCATGGTACCGAAAACCGAATTTGGGTTTCATATACAAAAATCCCCGATAATTTAATAAACGCATTTGTCGCTATAGAGGATGAACGCTTTGACACTCACTACGGTGTGGACTGGAAAAGAACCGTAGCCGCATTTGTTAATTCGATACCCGGTATAAATCTTTATTCAACAAAGCAAGGCGGCTCAACAATTACCCAGCAACTGATAAAAAATATAACCTCGGACAATGAGGATACCGCAACTCGCAAGTTCCGTGAGATAACACGCGCTCTATTAGTAGAAAAAAACCTTTCAAAACAGGAAATACTTGAGGCATACTTAAATACAATTTCCCTCGGCAGCGGAATATGCGGTGTTCAGGTAGCATCAAACTACTACTTCAATAAGGACGTAAGCGATTTATCACTTCTTGAATGTGCCGCTATTGCCGGTATCACAAAAAACCCTTCGGCATATAATCCCGATTTAAAGCCCGAGGGAAACAAAAAAAGAAGAAAATCCGTCTTAAAAAAGATGTTTGAGCTTGGATATATAAGCGAAGAAGAGTATTTGCAAAATGTTGATGCCGAGCTTGTTATCGATAAAACACAGGTTAACAGTTATGAATCGGAAATCAATGATTATTTTATTGATGCGCTTATAGAAGAGGTTTCGCATGACCTTGCAATTAAATATAACTGCAGTGATAAAGAAGCCTCAACAATGATTTATAACGGCGGTTATAAAATCTATTCCACCATGGACCCTACGGTTCAAAAGCAGATGGAAAAGGTGTATAACAACGTTCCTAAATATTTCAGTTTAAAATCAAAGCTTCATCCTGATACACATGTGCAGTCTGCTATGACAATACTTGATTACAACGGTTGTGTACTCGGTGTTGTCGGCGGCGTCGGCGAGAAAACACAAAACAGAGGTTTAAATCGTGCCTTCAATTCGCCTCGTCAGCCCGGCTCCACAATGAAGCCGCTCGGTGTGTATTCACAGGCCATTGAAAACAAATTCATAACATATTCAAGCATTTATGAAGATAAACCGATTGATAATTATTACGGTGACGGCAAAAAAGGTCCTAAGGAATGGTACGGCTATTATGCCGGCAGTATGACTGTGAAGTCAGCGCTTGAACGGTCGGCAAACACTATTCCTTGTTGGATCTTAAGAGATAGCTTGGGTGTTGAGAATTCCTATAATTTCTTAACCGAGAAGCTGCATTTAAACCATCTTACCGAGCTTGATAAAAATATTTCCGCATTGGCGCTTGGCGGAACGCACGGCGGTATAACAACACTTGAATCAGCGAGCGCTTTTGCCATATTCGGCAACGGCGGTGTATATCATGAGCCAAAAACTTATTATAAGGTTGAAAACACAAAAAATGAGATAATTCTTCAGAATAATGATGAGGGTGAGCAGGTGATTTCACCCGAAACCGCAACAATAATGAACCATCTTCTTCAAAACGTTGTCTACGGTTCTATGGGTACCGCAAAAGCTATATCAGGTTACAGCAAAATGAAGGTATATGCAAAGACAGGTACTTCAAGTGATGTTAATGATCTTTGGCTTGTTGGAGGAACACCGTATTACATCGGCTCTGTTTGGTACGGCTTTGACCAAAATGAAAATATGCCGAATTCAAATTATGCCGCAAATGTTTGGAATGATATAATGTCCGAACTCCATAAAAACCTTGAGTATAAGGCTTTTGAAGATAATACTGAGGTTGTAAAGGCTTATTACTGCCCAGAGTCCGGTTTGCGTTCTTCAACCGGATGCACGGAATCGCTCGCCGGTTATTATCTGCCCGATACCGTGCCCGAATACTGTAAGGCCGAGCATACACCGCTTGAGAATGATCCATCGGCACAAGTCGGTTCATCACAATCGGGCGACTCAATTTCGGATATTGCAAGACAGATAATTTCTTCAATTACCGATATTATTAATCCCAATAGTCCATAAACACAATAAGACTGCGGGTTATAATCAAACACATCATAGTAAACCGATAACTCATACATCACTTATAAAACTCATATAAAGTATAAAATCACCCAACTTACAAATAATTGTTGTTGGGTGATTTTTTATGCCATACAGAGTTGGTAAATATACCGTTAAAACCGAGAACCGCCCATCTGTTATCGGTTATGGCTCGGTTGTTGGGAAAAAAGAGTCAGAGGGTCCTTTATGCAAAGAATTTGACAACACTTATCCGGATAGCCGATTTGGTGAAAAATCCTTTGAAAAAGCTGAAAGCCGTCTTCAAAAAATAGCATGTGAAACCGCTTTTTATAAATGCGGCATTTGCGAAAACGATGTTGATATGATTTTTGCGGGCGATTTACTCAATCAGTGTATCGGCAGCTCTTTCGGGTTAAGGTCTATGGGAATACCTTTTATAGGACTTTACGGTGCCTGCTCAACTATGGCACTCGGACTTTCTCTTGCGGCGCTTTCGGTTGACAGCGGTATCGCAGATATAGCGGTGGCGGTAACCTCATCACATTTTTGCTCGGCAGAAAGGCAGTACCGTTTTCCGCTTGAATACGGCTCTCAAAGAACTCCTACAGCACAGTGGACCACTACCGGCTCCGGTGCAAGTGTTATAAAAAAATCAGAAAGTAAGCCATATATTGCCCATGTTACATTCGGCAGAATTGAAGATCTTGGCATTACCGATACAAATAATATGGGCGCCGCGATGGCACCGTCCGCAGCGTCAACGCTTACAGCTTTTTTAAGTGATACGGGCACTGATATTAATGATTATGATGCATTTTTTACGGGTGATCTCGGCTTTGTCGGCAGTAAACTGCTATATGAATTAATGGATAGGGAAGGCGTTGATATACGAAATAAGCACCGCGATTGCGGACTGATGATTTTTGACCGGAAAGGTCAGGATGTGCATGCCGGCGCCTCCGGATGCGGTTGCAGTGCTTCAGTTCTTAATTCGTATGTTTTTCACCGTTTTGAGGATAACACTTTTAAAAATATTCTGTTTATGTCTACCGGTGCTTTGCTTTCTCCCACATCGGCATTGCAAGGGGAGAGTATCCCCGGTGTGTCACATCTTGTGAATATCAAAAATTATTGACATTTAATGTTTATAAGGATATAATTTTATATAAATTAAAACTAAACCTCATCAAGCAAGATGAGGTTTATTGTTAGCATATTTTTGCTTAAGGTGGGATTAAATTGGAAGAAAAAATATTCGAATTGATTAAAGGCAGAAAATTCGGGTTATTAAAAGAAGTTCTGTCCGAAATGAATCCTGCTGACCTTGCGCGCGTTTTTGAAGATATAAGCGAAAAAGATCTTCCTGTTATATTCAGAATACTTCCGAAAGAGCTTGCTGCTGAAGTTTTTGTTGAAATGGACAGCGATATGCAACAGCTTCTTATTGAAGCTTTCAGTGATACTGAGCTTCGTGAGGTTATGGACGAGCTGTTTATGGACGATACCGTTGATATTATTGATGAAATGCCTGCAACGGTTGCTAAGCGCATTCTTAAACAAACCGATTCCGCAAAGCGACAAATGATTAACAAGCTTCTTGCATATCCTGAGGATAGCGCCGGCTCGATTATGACAACCGAGTATATTGATCTGAAAAAGGATATGACGGTCGATAATGCCTTTGACCGAATAAGGCAAATCGGTTTTGATACCGAAACAATTTACTCTTGTTATGTTACCGACCGCAGTCGCCGACTGCTCGGTATTGTTTCGGTTAAAGATTTGCTGCTAAATGATAAATCCAAGTTTGTTTATGAGCTTATGGATGAAAATATCATTTTCGCGAACACCACAGAGGATCAGGAGCAGGTTGCAGAAAAATTTAAAATATACGACCTTCTCGCAATACCTGTTGTGGATAACGAAAAGCGCCTTGTTGGCATCGTTACGGTTGACGATGCTATCGATGTTATGCAGGAAGAGGTTACTGAGGATATCGAAAAAATGGCAGCTATTTTGCCGAGTGAACATTCGTATTTTAAAAACAGTGTGGGGTCTACCTATCTTCAAAGAATGCCGTGGCTTTTGTTTTTGATGATATCCGCAACATTTACAGGCGCGATACTTTCGGGCTTTGAAGAAAAGCTTAAGATTTTTGCGGCACTTATCGCATTTATACCTATGCTTATGGATACCGGCGGCAACTCCGGAAGTCAGGCTTCGGTTACTATTATTCGTGCCATTTCAATAGGTGATGTAGAGTTTAGAGATATACTTAAAGTCTTATGGAAAGAGATACGCGTTGCATTTCTTTGCGGTGTATCACTTGCCGCTGTTAACGGTATTAAGCTCTTTCTTATCGATAATCTTTTGTTGCACAATTTTGATACCGGAATTGAGTTTGCGGAAATATGTGTTGTATGTCTTACTTTGTTTATAACCGTTATCGTTGCGAAAACAATCGGTTGCACATTGCCTATTATCGCAAAGAAAATCGGTTTTGACCCTGCTATAATGGCGAGTCCTCTTATAACTACTATTGTTGATGCGGTTTCGCTGTTGATTTATCTAAGTATAGCCGCATTGATACTGGGCAATATTTAAGACTGGTAATAACTAAATTTTCCGTATTTTTACTTGACAAACTGCGACTTGATTGATATAATTATCAAGTCGCGTATATGATCCATTAGCTCAGCTGGCAGAGCACTTGTCTTTTAATCAAGGTCTCCGGGGTTCGATTCCCGGATGGGTCACCAATTAAAGCCGCACCGATTTTCGGTGTGGCTTTAATTTTTGTGCAAACAAAACGGGGAATCGAAAAGGGCGATTTTGCGAAGCAAAACATCAGCCTTTCTGTGAACGGCTGATGAGCCCGTGGGCGTGTAGGCGCGGCAGCGACGTAGCGATTCCCCGATGGGTCACCAATTAAAGCCGCACCGATTTTCCGGTGTGGCTTTAATTTTTGTGCAAACAAAACGGGGAATCGAAAAGGGCGATTTTGCGAAGCAAAACATCAACCTTTCTGTGAACGGTTGATGAGCCCGTGGGCGTGTAGGCGCGGCAGCGACGTAGCGATTCCCCGATCGGTGTGCCTACGGCACGAAATATATAAACATTTTGATGGTTCGATTTCATACAGCGATTTGTCGAAAAAATCTTTTTTGTACGGCTTTTACAACGTGTTAAAGCCGCTTGAACATTGTGTTCAGGCGGCTTTCTTTTATTTTAAGTACTCTCTGATTAGGATAAAAAGCATTGATTTACAATAAAATATTTCGGATCGTTTTATACTGATAAATAAATAAGTTTGCAATTGCCGTTAATGTCACTTTGCCTTTTTCATAATATACTGATTAAAAGGGGAGTGCAAAATAAATGAATAATATTTTAATGGCACTTATAGCCACAACTGTCACATGGGCGGTAACGGCACTTGGTTCCGCGCTTGTAATATTTTTTAAAAAGCCTGAGGAAAGGCTTCTGAACTGTTGTTTGGGATTTGCCGCGGGAGTTATGATAGCCGCTTCCTTCTGGTCATTGCTTCAGCCTGCGGTTGAACATGCTGAGAATGTGTTGAAAATATCGCCGTATTTCATTGTTACAACAGGTTTTTTGCTTGGCGCGTTATTTATGTGGTTTACGGATAAAACCGTTAAATCGTTAAATCAAAGCAACAATTTTAACATAAGTGTTAATCGTAAGCTGTTTGTTTTAGTTTCATCAATAACACTTCATAACATACCCCAGGGATTTGCAGTGGGTATTGCATTCGGTGCGCTTAATGAAAACCGATCCGCCGAGGCACTGATGTGTGCTGTCACAACGGCAATAGGAATTGCAATTCAAAACTTTCCTGAGGGTGCGGCGATATCACTGCCGTTAAGAGGAAGCGGATTTTCGCGAAAAAACAGTTTTTTAATCGGTCAGGCATCGGCAATAGTTGAGCCGATATTTGGTGTTATCGGTGCGGTAATCGTAAGCACAGTATCGAAAATACTGCCGTTTGCACTGTCATTTGCCGCAGGCACGATGATAACAGTAGCTGTTCACGAGCTTATACCCGAATGTCAAAATAACAAGTCACAAAATGAATATCTATCAACAGTTTTTATCATTTTGGGCTTTTCGATTATGACATTACTCGATGTTATGTTAGGCTGAAAACATACAGCTTGCCGATATAAAAGAATACGGTAGGATGACTTTTGTTAAAACTGTCATCCTACCGTAATTTATAACATAATCAGCCGAGCAGCGCCCTGTCGTTTGAAAATTCCATACCGCTTGACTTTGTGAAAGCGCTCAAAAGATCTTCAACGGTAAGTTTTTTCTTATCTTCGCCCTTAACATCAAAAATTATCTTTCCGCTGTTCATCATAATCAGTCGGTTGCCATGATTTATGGCGTCTTTCATATTATGGGTTACCATTAAAGCGGTTAATCCCTCATCTGCGATAAACTTATCGGAAAGTTCAAGAACGCGTGCGGCGGTTTTGGGATCAAGAGCTGCTGTGTGCTCGTCAAGCAATAAAACCTTTGGCTTGTTCATAACCGCCATAAGCAGGGTAAGGGCCTGACGTTGACCGCCGGACAGTAAGCCGACTTTGGTTGAAAGACGGTTTTCAAGTCCTAAATCAAGCTCGGTAAGAAGGCTTTTAAAATATTCACGTTCCTTTTTATTTATAGCCCAATTAAGACCTCTTGACTTACCGCGCCGGTTGGCAAGAGCCATATTTTCCTCTATCCACATATCTGCAGTTGTGCCCATCATAGGATCCTGAAACACTCTGCCTAAATATTTTGCGCGTTTATGCTCGGGAAGACTTGTAACATCAGTACCGTCGATAATAACATTACCCTCATCAACCGGAAAAACACCGGCTATCATATTGAGCATTGTGGATTTTCCGGCTCCGTTTCCGCCGATAACTGTAACAAAATCGCCCTCTTCAAGTGTAAGGTCAACGCCGTTTAATGCGACTTTTTCGTTAACGGTGCCTTTATTGAATGTCTTATGAATATTTTTTAATTCCAACATATCAATGCACCTCCGCAGCGGATTTTCTCGAAAACTTTTCTTTTAATTTGTTTTTCCAATAGGGAATACCAAGGAATAGTGCAACAACGATTGCAGAGAAGAGTTTAAGATCGTTTGCATTAAGACCAAGCCTCAAAACAAATGTAAGTACTATATAGTATATGATACCGCCGAATATCGCACCCAATAATTTTAGAGCAAAATTCTTGAATATTTTTCCGAAAATTACCTCACCGATAATAACTGCCGCAAGACCTATAACTATTGCGCCTTTACCCATATTAACATCGGCAAAGCCCTGATACTGCGCAAGCAAAGCACCCGAAAGTGCAATAATACCATTTGAGAGCACAAAACCTATTACCTTATTTATATTTGTATTGATACCGTTTGCACGTGCCATTGATTGATTTGAGCCGGTTGCCCGTATTGAATGACCAAGCTCGGTACCGAAAAACCAGTACAACAAAGCAATGATAAACACAGCAAAAAGCAAAGAAATGATAATTGATTTCGGTATTTCGCGAAGACTTACAAGAAGATCATATTTAAGTACCGAAAGCGGTTGATTTGCTTTTCCATCGAGTATACGAAGGTTAATTGAGTAAAGTGCAAGTTGCGTAAGAATACCCGCAAGAATAGCGGGTATTCCGAATTTTGTATGCAACATACCGGTAATAAAACCGGCAATACAACCTGCCGCAAAAGCTATTAGCAAACCAAGATAGATATTTAATCCGTTGATGGTGCACATAACAAGAACAGCGCCGCCGGTTCCGAAAGAACCGTCAACAGTAAGGTCGGCAAGATCCAGTATTCTGAATGTTATATAAAGGCCTATAGCCATAATGCCCCAAATAACTCCTTGGGCAACTGCACCCGGCAGTGATGATAAGAAAGACAGCATTTATAACAAAATCCTTTTATTTAATATGATATTATTTAAGTTCGGTATAACCGTCCGGAACCTTAATATTTAATTTTTCGCAACGGTCCTTAACAAAAACTTTTTCGGCTTTTTCCGGACTCTGAACAGCAATTTTGGTTATATCGGTGCCGTTTTTGAGAATATCAGCGGCAATAACGCCTGCCTGATAACCTATGTCATAGTATTGAATATTAAGGCACGCAATACCACAGCCCTTGCATATTCCGCCTTCACCGGCAAAAATCGGGATACCGGCAGGGGAGGCGATATTATCAACAATTTCAGCATTTGAAGCTACTGTATTATCTGTGGGAGCATAAAGTGCATCACATTCGTCACAAGCGGTTGTAGCAACGGTTGCAATATCATTAGAGTCTGCAAAGGTGTATTCTTTAACGGTATAGCCCTTGTTTGTGAGTTCTTTGTTCATCTCAACAGCCTGATACTTTGAGTTAGCTTCAGCTGAGCAGTAAATAATACCGACAGTTTTGGCATCGGGTAACAACTCTGCAAACGCATCAGCCTGCTCTTTAAATGACACAAGGTCAGAAGTGCCGGTTATATTAATACCGGTTGTACCGCTGAAATCATCAATATCGAGCGCTATACCGTAATGAGAAACAGATGTGCCTACGATCGGAATAGTAGCGGTAGCGGCGGCAGCAGCCTGAAGTGAAGGTGTTGCGTTTGCCATAATGAGATCAACGTTGCTTGATACAAACTGATTTACGATTGTAGCACAGGTGGCACTGTCACCGGCAGCATTCTGCGAATCAAAAGTAACATTGTCTTTACCGAGCTTTTCTTCAACAGCATCAATAAAGCCTTTGGTAGCGGCATCAAGCGCTTCGTGTTGAGCCACCTGACAAATACCGATTTTGAATTTAGTTTTTGCTTCGCCGGATTCTTTACCGCATCCGGTAAACAGCATACAAAAGCTGAATACGATTGCAAATGTTAAAATGAGTGAAATAATTTTTTTCATAGGAATTACCTCCAAAAATTTGATAAACCGATAATATCACTTTAAAGCGCTAAAGTCAATACTTTTTTTCAGAAAATTTCAAAATTATCGGTAAAAAATAAAAAAATCAAAAAATACGAGTAAAAATAGGGTATTAGTAACAATATAAACGGTAATTTTTAACAAAAGTTAAGGAAAGCATTAAATATTCTTGATTAGCAGTACATTGTAATAAAAGTGTTTTTTTACATAATAATTGTCAAAACCGTCATCGATTTAAAATCGGTTGCACATATAATTATATGTATGGAA
>JAZUGP010000003.1:0-12045 GCA_045641225.1 Acutalibacteraceae bacterium | reverse complement strand
AGAATCATCGGGTCCTTATTAATTGTCGTTGTTTAATTTTCAAGGTCCGTTTGCTGCACCCCTTTTTTAGAGCGCCTGATTATAATACCACAACCAATACCCGTTGTCAACACTTTTTTAAACAATTTTTTCAAATTTTTTCAAAGTATTTTTTGTGCCCAATATATAGTGGTTTTAAACCGATAAATGCGCAATTTTCAGGCACTTTGAAAACAAAAAAAGCGCGGATTTTACCGCGCCTTTATACATATAAATATACAATCTACTTATCATCGGTGCTTTTTTGTATGATATAGCGCGGTCTTTGCTTTGTTTCAAGGTATATTTTACCCACATATTCGCCGATAATTCCTATACCGAAAAGCTGTATTCCGCCCAAAAAGCAGACGATACTGACGGTTGACGCCCAACCGGCAACACTTTTGCCTATAAGCGCCACCACTATCGACCATATTATACCTATAAGGCTTACTATCGCGATAATAAAGCCGAGCGAGGTTATAAGCCTTATGGGTTTTACCGAAAGGCTTGTTATACCGTCAAGCGCGAGGGAAATCATTTTGCCTAAAGAGTAGTGGCTCTCCCCTGCAAGACGTTCTGTTCTTTTATATTCCACACAGCTCGACTTAAAACCGATAAGCGGTATTATACCGCGGAGATATATGTTTACCTCTTTAAAGTTTGCAAGCTCATTAAGTACCTTTGAAGATAAAAGGCGATAGTCGGCGTGGTTATAAACGGTTTCAACACCCATCACCTTTAAAAAGCGGTAAAATCCCTGCGCGGTTGTGCGTTTAAAGACGGTATCGGACTTTCTTGAAGAACGCACACCGTAAACTATATCACTGCCGCTTAAATACTCCTCTACCATAAGGTCAACGGCGTTTATATCGTCCTGTCCGTCACAGTCTACGGAAACGGTGATATCGCATTTATCCTTTGCATACATAAGCCCCGCAAGCAGGGCATTCTGATGGCCGCGGTTACGGCTTAACGAGATGCCGCAAAAATACCGGTTTTTTGCCGAAAGGTCTTCTATTATCTTCCAAGTGGCATCCTTGCTGCCGTCATCCACAAAAAGTATACGGCTTTCACCGCTTATTTTATTTTGCGATACAAGACTTTCCATCTTGCCTGAAAACTGCGGTGCGGTAACACCGAGCACCTTTTCCTCATTATAGCATGGAATTACAAGATACAGCACGGGCGTTTTCAAGAAATCATCTCCTAACTTTTTTATTTTAACACAAATACCGTCAAGATACAAGATTTCTTAATTTGAGCAATATTTTCTTTTCTGCGCGTGATACCTGAACCTGCGACATAGACATTCTTTTTGCCGTTTCGTTTTGAGTGAGCCCGCCGTAGTATCGGTACTCTATTATTTTGCGTTCACCATTATCAAGACTGTTAAATGCCATATCAAGCATTATGCGGTCGTTGAGCTTTTCCTCAGTGCCGCTCTCGGCAATATCAATTTCTTTTACCTCATCATCGTTTTCGGTGGTGAGCGATACCGTGCTTCTTGTTGCGCATACCGCCTCGGTCACCTGCGCCGGTGTAACGCCGAGCGCGTTTGCAATCTGCAAAACCGAGGGCTCTCCGCCCGTATCCTTTTGAAGCTTTTCCTTTTCTCTTGCGATTTTCAAGGAAAGTTCTTTTATGCTTCTTGATACCTTTACCGAGCCGCCGTCTCTGAAAAGCCTCTTTATCTCTCCCATAATAACGGGGACGGCATAGGTTGAAAAGGCAAAGCCCAGACTTTCATCAAAATTATCAGCCGCCTTTACGAGTCCCACGCAGCCTGCTCCGTAGAGGTCGTCATACTCAATTCCACGCCCTGCAAACCTACGGCAAAGCGAGTGCACAAGCGGCAGATTATCCTCGATAAAACCGTCGCGGTTAGATTTATTTGCCGCCATTTGCACCGTATCTCATACTTATCCGCTTTTTCATCGTGACTGTGGTGCCCTTGCCAACGGTTGAACGGACCTTTACGCTGTCCATAAAGCTCTCCATAACGGCAAAGCCGAGTCCCGCACGCTCGCCGCCCACAGTGGTATAAAGCGGCTCCATAGCCTTGTTTACGTCCTCTATTCCGCAACCGTTATCGCGTATCTTGATTTTCACCGAGCTGTCATCGTGTATTTCACCCGATATGTATATCTTGCCGCAGCCGTTTTTGTAGGCGTGAACTATGCAGTTTGTAACTGCCTCACTTACGGCTGTTTTTATATCGTTCACCTCCTCTAATGTTGGATCAAGCTGCAAAACAAACGCAGAAACGGTGGCTCTTGCAAAGCTTTCGTTTGCCGAGCGCGATGCCATACTCATATTAAAACTGTTTATCACCGACATATTTATCCTCCTAATGCTCCTCTATCGAAGCTATTTTACCGAGACCCGCAAGCCGCATTATTTTTCTTTGCTGTTCGCTGGTTCCCACAATCCGCAGTATGCCGTCATACTTTGATATACTGCGGTATCTGCCCATAACAAGTCCTATGCCCGAGCTGTCCATAAATGTTACCGCCGAAAAGTCGAGAGAGAGCACGTCCGGCATATTAAGGTCTACCGATTCGTCTATCTTTCTTCGCATATCACCCGCTGTATGGTGGTCTATTTCGCCCTTTAAAAATGCCGTTACCGTTTCGCCCGTTGCTTTTATTTCAACCGACATTTTTTCACCTCCGAAATATTTTTATTTATTAGCATTATAAAATACGGCGGTTGAAAAATTTGTCAAACAAAGGTATGTAAAATAAAAAAATCCGATGGATTTTCCATCGGATTAAAAATGCTTGTATTCAGTCTATCTTCCAGTTAATCGGAGTGAGACCCGCGGAAGAAAGTATTTCATTTGTTTTTGAAAAATGGCGGCAGCCGAAAAATCCGCCGTATGCCGAAAGAGGACTCGGGTGCACCGTAATGAGCTTTTTGTGGAGAGGATTATCTATTATTTCCGCCTTTTTCCTCGCGTTTGCTCCCCAAAGCAAAAACACCACCGGAGTTTGCTTTTTGTTAAGCTCTGATATAATTCTGTCGGTAAAGGTTTCCCAGCCTATTGTTTTGTGGCTGTTTGCAAGTCCCTCGCGTACCGTAAGCACATTGTTGAGCATCAGCACTCCCTGTTTTGCCCAATTTGTAAGCTCGCCGTGGCTCGGTGCAGGTATTCCCAAATCGCTGTAAATCTCCTGATAAATATTTTTGAGTGAGGGCGGAATGGGTATACCCTTTTTTACCGAAAAGCAAAGTCCGTGCGCCTGACCTTTTTCGTGATACGGGTCCTGCCCTATTATCACTACCTTTGTATCGGCAAAGGAGGTGTATTTAAGAGCATTGAATATATCGTACATATCGGGATACACATTATACCTTGAATATTCGGCTTTAAGTACCGAGCGAAGCTTTAGATAATAAGGCTTTGAAAACTCATCCTTTAAAATGCCGTCCCAATCATTGCCTATATTTACCAAGACACACACCTCTTTAAATGTAGTCGTAAACCTCAATTATGCCGCTGCTGTGATAGAGTGACGGGGTAACAAGCACCGAATATCCTCTGCCGTTTTCACTTGTCCACTCAACCGAGCGTTTTCTCGGTACCGCGGTTGCGGCAAGCAGCATCATAATGGCACCGCCGTGCATAATAACGGCACTCTCGTATATACCCTTTTCCATCATATCACGGACTACCGTATTAAATCCCAAAGCAAGACGCTTTACAAAATCGGTGCCGTCCTCACCGCCGGGAGCGGCGGTAAGCTTACCGGAGGCCCAGTTTATATACCTCTCGTCCTTTTCGAGCGCGCTTGCGGTTTTACCCTCGAATTCGCCGAAATCGTATTCGGTAAGCTC
Source organism: Acutalibacteraceae bacterium (assembly GCA_045641225.1). Lineage (GTDB taxonomy): Bacteria > Bacillota > Clostridia > Oscillospirales > Acutalibacteraceae > UBA737. The sequence continues at coordinate 8,187 of JAZUGP010000003.1, read as the reverse complement.
ATCAACGGGAATAGGCTCAAAGCCCGGATAAAGCACACCGGCAGTCTGTTTACAACGAAGCATGGGGCTTGTGTAAACGGCATCAACCGTTGGGTATTCGATATTCTCACGCAGTAAAGAAAGCTCCTTTACTCCCTCGGGAGAAAGCGGCAAATCGGTGCGGCTGCCCACATAAACACCGCGGATGTTGGCATCGGTCATACCGTGACGGATAAGATGTATTTTATAGGTTTTCATAAACAATCTCCGTAATAATACTGTTTGATAAAAGCATACCGTTATCGGTAAGCCTTACAATCGGATAAATAAGCTCCAAAAGCCCCGCCTTTTTAAAGCTTTCAAGCTTTGAAAAAATCTTTTTTGCTTTTTCTTCGCCGTAAGCCTTTAAAAGATTTGCGCCGTCCGCCGTGCGGAGTTTCAGCATAACATACTCGGTATCAAAGTCAACATCGCCCTCAAAAACTGTTTGCGGTGACGAAATAAAGCTTTTCAGGTCCCGCTTATAATAAAACCTTTTACCGTTTATCATCGAATGCGCATCGGGGCCTATGCCGAGATAATCATCAAGCTGCCAGTATTTCATATTGTGGCGGCTTTCAAAACCCGACCTTGCAAAATTGGATATTTCGTAATGCGAATATCCCGCCTCTTTAAGCCTTTCACACATATATAAATACTGATTTGCCTGAATATCATCGTTTAGAGGTAAAACACCCTCTTTTGCAAAACGGGTGTTATTCTCTATTTTAAGCATATAAGCCGAAATGTGCTCGGGGCAAAGCGAAAGAATAAAATCAATATCCTCACTTAAAGACTCTGCCGTGCTGTCAGGCAGACAAATCATAAGGTCGCAGGAAATATTATCAAAGCCCTCGTTTCTTGCCGCGGATATATACTTTTTTGCGTCCGATACCGTGTGAGCTCTGCCGAGTGATTTCAGCATAGCATCGTTACCGGACTGCACACCCACCGAAAGACGGTTCACCCCCGCCGCTTTTGCAAAGTGCAAAAACGATGTATCACCCGAGGGATTGCATTCGGCGGTGATTTCGGCATCATCGGTCACATCAAAGCATTGACGCACGGTATCAAGCAAAGGGATTATCCGCTCGCCGAGCAGCGAGGGCGTGCCTCCGCCTAAATAAACAGTGTCAATGGGGCGGTTAAGTTTGCCGCCCCATTTGGTAATTTCTCTTTTGAGTGCCGAAACACAGTTATCAATTAGAATATCATCGGCGAAGGTAGAATAAAAGTCACAGTAGGCACATTTTTTTACACAAAAAGGAATGTGAATATAAAGTCCTGTGCAATTATTCAACTACTTCACCCATAACGCTGCCGGTCATACCCGCCGCGTTGGACTCATCGGTATCAATATGCACCGCAAGGGCAAAGTCCTCGCGAATTCTTACCACTGTGTCACCGAAAACGAGCGCTCTGCCGTTGGTGTTAACCTTAACGTTTATAAGCTGACCTTCCTTAAGACCGAACTTCTCGGCATCAGCAGGTGTCATATGTATATGACGCTTGGCAGCGATAACACCCTCGGTAAGCTCAACCTCGCCGCAGGGACCTACAAGCTTGCAGGCACCGGAGCCGGCGATATCTCCCGACTCTCTTATGGGAGCGGTGATACCCACATTGCGAAGGTCGGTGAGTGAAAACTCAACCTGATTTGCCTTTCTGCAGGGTCCTAATATGGAAGCCTTGAGGGTGGACTTGGGTCCTACAACATCTACCCTTTCCATTGCAACGAACTGTCCCGGTTGGGAAAGCTCCTTTTTAACATTAAGCTCGTAGCCCTTTCCGTAAAGAATGTCAAGTGCCTCTCTTGTTACATGCACGTGACGTGCAGAGCTTTCAACCAATACTTCTTTTGCCATAATTATTACTCCTTAAAATGTATTATATATTATATGACATTTCATAAAAAACTACTTTGCCATATCCTTCAAACGGTACTTGCTTTCATATTCCTTATAAGCATTTTCAAAGTTTGTGTTGCCCGAGGATTTTACGGCGCCTAAATACTTATGAGTATCGAGGTTTGCCATATTTATCTGAACGGTGTATACGCCGAGGTTTGAGCAATGGTCGGATATGCGCTCAAAGTTTGTAAGCAAATCAGAGAACACAAAGCCCATTTTAATGGTGCATATGCCGCTCTGCAAGCGCTCAACATGGCGCGCCTTAAGCTCATCCTTAAGCTTATCAATTACCTGCTCTAACGGTTCCACCTTGCTTGCAAGCTCGTAGTCATCTTCGGCGAAAGCCTTAAAGGTTATATCCACAATTTCTTTAAGCGCGTTTGAAATAAGCTTAAGCTCTGCCATCGCATCATCGGAAAATACTATTTGCTTGCTGTTTATTTCCTCGGCAAGCTCGGTGATGTTGAGAGCATGGTCGGATATACGTTCAAAATCGGAAATCGCATGAATCATACGCGCGGTAAGGTGTGAATCGGCAGCCGAAAGTTCACCTGAACTTATTCTTACAAGGTAGGTGCCGAGCTTGTCCTCATACTTATCGGTGAGGGCTTCAAGCTTTCTTACCTCGTCCGCCTCGACACTGTTATAGCTTTCAATCAGCATAAGGGATTTATCAAGCGAAATCTTGGTGTGCTCCGCCATTTCACCGAGCAATCTGCGGCACTCGGAAATGGCAAGCGGAGTGTTGTTGAATATACGCTCGTCCAAAAAAACGGTGTGCTCTTTGGACTTATCGTTTTTAATTGTTTTTTGGCAAAGCTTTATCATCGGGTGCTTAAAGGGTGTAAATGCCACGGTGTTTATTATATTAAACAGTGTGTGAATAACCGCAACCCCCACAATGCTTACCGGTGTTGCCAGAGCTTCGGGAATAAACACACCCGCAACATACATAAGCGCAACGCAAACCACACCGCCTATTGCGTTGGTATAAATATGCATGGCAACCACGCGCTTGGCTTCACGGTTTGTACCTATAGAGGATATAAGCGCTGTCATACAAGTGCCCACATTCGCGCCTGCCACAAGCGGAATTGCTATCTGATAGGTTATGGGGTTTGAGGTGGTAAACGCCGCAAATGCTATTGCCTGAACAATGGCAACGGTGGCAGCTGAGGACTGAATTATACCCGTGAACACGGTTGCAACAATAAAAGCCACGGCAGGACTTTCAAAGGCAACAAGCAAGTTTTTAAAGGTTTCGCTTGAACGGAAGCCGCTCATCGAATTGCTCATCATATCCATACCCACCATAAGCACCGCAAAGCCTATAAGGATAAGCCCTATATTCTTTTTCCTTTCCCTATCGGAAAGCATACGCATCACAATGCCCACAAAGGCAAGTATGGGTGCAAAGGTCATCGGTTTAAGCAAAATAAGGAAGAAATTATCTCCGCTTATTCCGCTTAATGTGAGTATCCACGAGGTGAGTGTGGTGCCCACATGTGAGCCCATTATCATACCGAAGGTATCGGCAAAGTTGAGTATTCCCGAGTTGACAAGACCAACGAGCATAACCGTCATCGCGGAGGACGACTGTATGGCTATCGTAACTCCGGCGCCGGTTAAAAATCCGAGAAAATCCTTTGAAGTTACTTTTTTAAGGGTGCGCTCAAGCTTTCCGCCCGCCATCTGTTCAAGCCCGCCCGACATCGCGCTCATACCGTAAAGGAAAAACGCAAGTCCGCCGAGCAGTTCGGCAAGCATAATCAAAACATCAGTAGAAGTCATATATTACCTCTTTTAAAACTTTATTTTCTCAGCGATATACTCTTTTAAGGAGTCTATCGGTATTCTCTCCTGCTGCATGGTATCGCGGTCACGGACGGTAACACAACCGTCTTCCTCGCTTTCAAAGTCATAGGTGATGCAGATAGGGGTGCCTATCTCGTCCTCACGGCGATAGCGCTTACCTATCGAGCCCGCATCGTCAAAGTCAACCATAAAGTCCTTTGCAAGTTCGTCCTTAATGGCGAGTGCCTTATCCGAAAGCTTCTTTGAAAGTGGCAGTACAGCCGCCTTAAAGGGAGCAAGTGCGGGATGCAGACGCAAAACGGTACGGGTTTCGCCCTTATCATCGGTCTCCTCGTCATAAGCGTTGCAAAGGAATGCAAGCGTTACGCGGTCGGCACCGAGCGAAGGCTCAATTACATAGGGGATAAACTTTTCGTTTGTTTCGGGGTCAAAGTATTCCATAGCCTCACCCGAATGCTCGGAGTGCTGTGAAAGGTCATAATCGGTACGGTCGGCAACGCCCCAAAGCTCGCCCCAGCCAAACGGGAACATAAACTCAAAGTCGGTAGTTGCCTTTGAATAGAAGCAAAGCTCATCCTTATCGTGGTCACGCAGGCGGAGGTCGTTCTCGTTCATACCGAGGTCAAGAAGCCACTGCTTACAGAAGCTGCGCCAGTAGTCAAACCATTCAAGATCGGTGCCCGGCTTGCAGAAAAACTCAAGCTCCATCTGTTCAAACTCGCGGATACGGAAAATAAAGTTTCCGGGGGTTATTTCGTTTCTGAAGGATTTGCCTATCTGACCCACTCCAAAAGGAAGCTTTTTACGGGTGGTGCGCTGAATATTTTTAAAGTTTACGAATATGCCCTGCGCCGTTTCGGGACGGAGGTAAAGGGTTGATGTGCTGTCCTCCGTTACGCCCTGAAAGGTTTTGAACATAAGGTTGAACTTTCTTATATCGGTGAAATCGTGACTGCCGCAGGAGGGACATTCTATGCCGTGCTCCTTTATATAGTCCTGCATTTCCTTATCGCTCATAGCGGCGGGATTGTCCGAAAGGCCGTTTGCCGCAACATAATCTTCAATAAGCTTATCGGCCCTGTGTCTTGTTTTGCATTGACGGCAGTCCATGAGCGGGTCGGAAAATCCGCCCAGATGGCCCGAAGCCACCCATGTTTCGCTGTTCATAAGTATGGCGCTGTCAAGTCCCACATTGTATCTGTTTTCCTGAACAAACTTTTTCCACCACGCGCGCTTGATGTTGTTTTTAAGTTCAACACCGAGAGGACCGTAGTCCCACGCGTTGGCAAGTCCGCCGTAAATCTCGCTGCCGGGATACACAAATCCCCTGCCCTTTGCAAGATTTACTATCATATCCATTGTTTTTTCGTTTGCCTGCATAAAATATTCTCCCCAACAAAAAAATCATATTATCACAAATATAATAGTAATAAATACAGCCGAAAAAGTCAATATTTACTTATCTTTATTCGCAACTTTATTTATTATTATAAAAAACACCGCACTTGACATATTATTATGTATAGTTTATACTTTTTTACAGCAAATTGTAAAGGAAGCGAATATATGGACATTTCAAAAATAGAACTGCACAATATCAACTTTGAAGAGTTTTTAAAGATTGTTGATACCTGCAAGGGCGATGTTTATCTCGAAACGGCGGACGGCGATGTACTCAACCTCAAATCAAGACTTTGTCAGATGATAGGTCTTGCGGGGCTGTTCGCAAACCCCGAAATCGGTGAGGCTTCCATTCGCTGTACCGATAAGGACGACGAAACCAAGCTTTTCAGATTTAATCTTTACGGCGAAACAAACGCAAAATAATTTATAAACGGAGAAATTAAAATGGCTGAAAATAATTTTTTGTGCTACAAGGGCAAGCCGCTCGTTCGCAAGGGTGATGTTATCTACTACGGCGATATGAGCGAAAAGTTTGTTGTTAAGTTTGAAATACTTTCAAAAAACAATGAAATCGCCGATAAGGTTTCGGTTAAGCTTATCAAAAACGAGGGAGATAACCCCGATAAAGCCGCTCCCGAAAAGGAAGGCACACGCGAAACGCTCTTTGATGCACTTGATTTGGGCTTTACATGGCTTGAACGTGCACTTAAAAACTGAAATTAAAACCTAAGCTCCCGACTGTTCAAAGTGCAAACAGTCGGGAACTTTTTATTCGAGATTTAATTTCTTTGTAAGCATATAATGCGTAATGATAAAAAATGTTGTTGCCAATATCAGCTCATACACGATACAAAGCGAAAGTCCTACGGTAGCCGCTAAAAATACATTCTCGGTTACAAGCCTTGTTATTGATACTGAAAACGCCATAGCCAATATCATTATTGCTGTTTCCACTGCCTTTCGGACCTAACAAGCCCACGATTTTGCCTTTTGCTATTTCGAGATCTATTCCGCAAAGCGCAGGAAAACCGTGATCTTTTCACCCGATTTTAACTTTCCGCTTATTATTTCAAATATAATACGATCCGCTATTTGCTCAAAAATCGGCTTGTTTACACTGAATTCCCAAGCCATAAATCCACCTCCGTATTAGTGTACTATTGACATAATACACCGATACAGCAAATTTGTCAGGTTTTTTTAAAAATCTTTTTCAAAATTAAACTTGACAAATCTTTATGCGCCACTTATAATAAGTTAGTCGCACTGATATGTGCGTAAAAAATGTGGCTGTATAGCTCAGCTGGCTAGAGCATTCGGTTCATACCCGGAGTGTCATTGGTTCGAGTCCTTCTCCCGCAACTAAAAATAAACCTCGCCAATTCGGCGAGGTTTATTTTTACCTGTAGAAAGTTTCAAGCAAGAATAAGCCTTTTAAATATATGAAATGAAAGGAGAAACGAAAATGTGGTTGGCATTCGGTAAAGAAATCAATCTGGATAAACTTATGAACGTGATAAACTTATGGCTTTGGTGATGACATATTTTAGAAAGAAGAGGATAAATAATTGAAGATTGAATGCTGAAACTCGGTTGCAAGCGATTATTCCTGCAGCCGGGTTTCGATTCATATATCATTCTTTTCTATATTCGCAGTTTCAAAATCTGAATTAAATGATATAATGCTATCGAGAAAACAGTTCTGTGCTTCACGGCACTAAACTCTTTACCATTCACTTAATTATTATACGTCCCGGAGGAAAGCATCATGCCGCATTCATCAGGAGGCGGAAGCAGCAGCGGCTTTACGCACAGCGGTGGCCACGGCGGAGGAAGCTCAAGATCAGGAGTATCGCGTCATTACGTCGAAGGGGCGACGCGATACTGCTACACGAGCCCAAGAGGCAGGAAAAAATATTACTTCGTCACAGAGGGAAAGGAGAGAAGCCTCCCGATATTAGAGCTCTTCTTTATTCCGCTGATTCTCTTCGTCGTCTTCATGCTGATAAAAGGCATGACGGAGCAGCTGCTGTTCGTCCCGGAAAAGTTGAATCCCGAAGAGTATTCATCGGGAGTATATGCCTCAGATGGGACGGATATCATTGACACGGCGCAGCTGGAGACGGCAATGCAGGAGTTCCTTGACGCCACGGGCGTGTCACCGGCCGTGGAGTTCGTGTATGCAGACGAGGTCAGCGGCGATCTCGAGAGTTATGCCTACGACAGATACGTCACGCTCTTTAACGATGAGTGCCACTGGCTGATAGAACTGGCGCTTCCGCACGGATTCCGCGATGAGGCGCGGCCGAAGTGGAGATTCGAGGGAATGATAGGGGATGACTGCTATCCCGCTGTTTCTTATAAAACGGAAGATATGATGACGAAGACTGTCGAGTGGCAGCTGCTGAAGGCGAACGGGCAGAACATCGAGCAGAGGCTTGCAGACGCCTGGTCAAAAATGGCGAAGAATGCTCCGCGAAAGCAGCTGAATTCGGAATCTGTTGCAGCAGGAAGCTTTTTCCTCATCTTCTGCGGGCTTTCGCTGCGGGTGCTGATAGGAGACTGCATGGAGGCCTGGGAGCTGAGAAAAGCCGTCGCAGCGCCGGAGCCGCCGGCTATGGCAATTTCATTCAGCAGACCTAAATGCATATACTGCGGCGCGAAATACAAACCGGGGAGAGACGAACGCTGCCCGGGATGCGGAGCGAGAATTAATTGAATGAAAGAACGAGGAGAAACTGATTCCCCCAAAGAGATTTGAAGTTTTTGCATATTGGTATTGACATTCCGGTCATTGTCTGCTAATATACATAACGCACTTGGGGGCGTAGCTCAGCTGGGAGAGCGCATGAATGGCATTCATGAGGTCAAGAGTTCGATCCTCTCCGTCTCCACCAAAAAGTCAGCAAATTTGATTATTTGCTGACTTTTTTATTACTTTTTTGGCCATTTCTGTGGATGCCATTCATTCAGGGGGCTGACAGATTTCAGCTTTAATGCCAGAATTTGCACCCGAATGAATGGCATTCCTAAAAGAACA
>JAZUGP010000002.1:0-2511 GCA_045641225.1 Acutalibacteraceae bacterium | reverse complement strand
CCTGCGAATATATTTCAGATTCTACATTTCTGATAACAGTTTCTATATGCTTTTTGCCGCATCCTGCAAATGAAAATACTATTGTAATGAACAGTATAATTGTTATTATCTTTTTCATATTTACAATACCACCATAAATTCTGATTTGTCAATATCTCTTATATCTGATTTTACTGTACAAAACCAAAAAAAACATCCTTATCCGCCCGTAGCATTACCTTCCCTTTGTTTTTTTACCGAAAGATATGCGCCCGAAAACACAAGCGCTACGCTTATCATAAGCAGTATATGTGCTATCCCGTTGTGGTCGAAATACCAAAACAACTTAACAAGTGTATCATGCTTTACCTGAATATAAAGCACGGGGAATGCAAAAAGCAGTGATGATGACATTATAATATGCTCTGCTTTTTTATGCCTTGCGGCGGTTTTTACAATAAAGAAAAATCCCGCTATCGCTTCTATACCGCAAACGGCGGCAAAAACACGTATTGCATATTCACCGGTGAACTCAAAAGCAATAATTACAGCATAGCATATAAGGCTTACCAAATGCACATTAATAAATGTTTTCTCGGTAACGTGCTTCCCTGCCTCGTATAATGCCGAAATAAAAAACATATCAAAGGTTTCAAAAAGCAAAAGGTAAAGAATCACCCACACCGCAAGCACCGCTCTTTTATCGGTTATATAATAATGAACCGCAAAGCCCAGAAGTGATGATACCGAGTACAGAAAAAAGAACATCGCCCATACATTTTTTTGCATCTTGGCAGCACCGCGGTTAAAATACAGCATCGCTGCCGCAGGCAAAGCAAGTATCCCCGAGATAAGATCGGTAATAGCTCCGGTAAGTGCCGCCTGCTTTAACGCCTCATTCATATAAAGTATTCATCCGCCCTCGAGAACAGCGAAACCGCTTCCTCAATATGCGGGAACAGGTCCTTACGCTGGCGGTTTACAAGCTCCATAGCCGCATCGTATTCAATATGCGCATGCTTTGCAACCATAATAAGACAGCGCAGGCAACCGAAATATTTGAGCATCTTATGTATATCATCAAACTGCTCCTCTTTGCAGTTTGAAAAATACCTTTTTACAAGGTCATACCATATTCTTACCGGCAACTCAGAGTCTTCAGGCTCCACGCCGAATACCACACGCGCACCGAGTGAGGTTGTTCGCATAATCATATAGTGAAAATATTCCGCGCCTATATCAAACAACGGGTGGCCTATCGAAACATCAGCCATATCAACGAAAATCAGCTTGCCGTCCTGCACCATTATATTGCCCGAATGGCAGTCCACGTGAACAAGTGTATGGCGATCGGGAACGGCATCGATAAGACGGCAAATCATATCTATTTCCTCATCGGTCATATACTTTTTAAGGCCCTCTGCCCACACATGGTACTTATTTCTGATGTTCGGGAAAACACCGTCCGCCGCGGTGGTTGAATGAAAGTGCTTTAAAAGCTTATCATACTTTTCCATAAGCTCGTCAAACCGTTCGGGGAAGTTCATAAATGTTCTGGATAATGTATCGGCATCAATAAGCTCAAAAACCGTTCCGTAACTGTTGCCGCAACGCACGATATCAAACGGTATCGCGGTGGGAATACCCGCAACAAAAGATTTTTTGGCGCTCGCGGTTTCTTTATATATTCGGTCAAGCGTTACCCTCTCACCAAACAGCTTTACGACTGTTTCGCGGTCATAACGGTAAACCTCCGAGCTGAAGCCCCTGCCGATTATCTCACAGCCCTCAAGCGACAACTCCCTCATTGCCCGCTTGGTATCAAACATACCGGTAAAGCCGGTCATTTCAAGTACCTCATAAACATCCCTTGAAACATTGATAATCGAAAGCTCCGCAAGCTTGCCGGTTTTAAGAAATACCCTCAGTCCCGCAGAGGCAATATACTGAAGCTCCGCACAGTCAAGAATAACTGCCTTGGGCTTGTTTTCGTTTAATAAATCAAACAATTCTTTCTGCATATCGTCCGCAGAATAGGAATCTATTTTACCATTTAGTTTAACCGTGAGAACATTATTATCAAAGCTGCTTTCCATAGTAAACGTCTCCTTTAAAGTGCGAATATTAACTTATTTATATATGGTAAAATATAACACAAACTTACTGTTTTTTCAAGTTTAAAATGATAAGAGAAAAAATATGCACTGAAAATTGAATAACGGCTTGAAATTGCGGAAAATGTGTGTATAATTATATGAAGACGGAGGCATAGCTCAGTTGGTCAGAGCGTTGCGTTCACATCGCAAAGGTCGTGGGTTCGAGCCCCGCTGCCTCTACCAAAAAGAAACGACAATTTTCGACAGAAGATTGTCGTTTCTTTTTGTACTTTTCTCGAAACTTGTCAAGATTAGTGGACAGATAGAAGAGTGAAAAATTGATTTGGGATAGAATAATTTATACCTGAATGCAGTCTTTGGGAATTGTAGTAGAGCTCTATGTATTCAACAATTTTTATTGATGCTTCTTCGAAGT
>JAZUGP010000001.1:0-2673 GCA_045641225.1 Acutalibacteraceae bacterium | reverse complement strand
ACATTTTTCTATGAAATGGCAGGGCGATATCCCGATAAAGTGGGTTTAAAGCTCGGGTTTGACGGCGAGCTTTCCCATAAAATATACGCGGGCGCGGATTTGTTCCTTATGCCGAGTAAAAGTGAGCCCTGCGGTCTTGCTCAGCTTGTGGCACTGCGCTACGGCACCGTGCCGATAGTGCGAAAAACGGGCGGATTAAACGATACCATTTCGGACAGCGGTGACGGTATCGGCAACGGTTTTACCTTTTCAAGCTACAATGCTCACGATATGGCACACGCGGTATGGCGCGCGCTTGAGGGGTATGCAGATAAGGAGGGCTTTGCGGTGCTTAAAAAACGTGCAATGCTTTCCAACAACAGCTGGGAGGCTTCCGCAAAGAAGTATATCGGGCTTTATAAAGAGCTTTGCAAAAAATAATAAAATTACACGGCAGGAGTATTCCTGCCGTATTTTGAGGGTTTGGCTATGAAATTAATTCAGTCGGTTTTTTTAGGTATAGTTCAGGGTCTTACCGAGTTTATCCCCGTTTCAAGCTCGGCTCACCTTAACATTTTTCCGTGGCTTTTCAAGTGGGAAAATATATCCGAGTCCTTTGACCTTGCACTCCATATAGGCACGCTTTTTGCGATACTGTGCTATTTTTATAAGGACTTTTTTTCACTTATCGCGGGCGGAGTTAAAAACATTTACAAAAAAGAAAAGTCACAAGAGGGAAAGATTTTCTGGTACATAGTGGCGGCAACCATTCCGGCGGGAATTATCGGAAAGCTTGCCGAGGATCTTATCGGTATGGCGGTAGGCGATGATCTCAATATCGAAATGATAATCATTTCGGCGGCACTTATTATTATGGGTGTTTTGCTTTATATAGTGGATAGGCGTATGCCGCAGGAAAAAAACTATGAGGACTCAGGCTTTAAAAAACTTTTTATCATAGGCTTTTCACAGGCGCTTGCAGGTGCCGTGCCGGGTGTTTCACGTTCCGGCATCACTATGACCGTTGCCCGAGGCTATAAGCTTAACCGCGAGAACGCGGCAAAGTTTTCATTTTTGCTTTCGGCACCGATGGTAGGCGGAGCGGCACTGCTTTCAATAGGTGATTTTGCATTTACGCCTGAGTTTTTCGCAGGTGTGCTTGCAAGCTTTATATCCGGACTTTTTGTAATAAAGTTTTTAATGTCGTTTCTTAAAAAAGGCAGCTATAAGTTTTTTGCGGTATACCGCGTGATTTTCGGTGCGGCAATACTTATAATAGCCTTAATAAATATTTAAAGCAATTAACAAATACATTTTTATTTTCATAAACTGAATTGAGAATATTTAGTTACCGTTGATTATTTTTGATAATAAAAGGTAAAAATATATTCAGAACAATTCGGAGTGTGAAATATAAATGAATATCAAACGCGGAGAAATATATTATGCTGATTTAAGTCCGGTTATAGGTTCGGAGCAGGGTGGAGTCCGCCCCGTACTCATCGTTCAGAACGATGTGGGGAACCGCTACAGTCCCACCGTGATAGCCGCGGCAATAACAAGCCAGCAGGATAAAACAAATCTTCCCACTCATATAAGAGTAAATGCCGATGCAAGCGGACTTGCAAAGGATTCCATTGTATTGCTTGAGCAGGTGCGTACCATTGATAAACGCCGTCTTAAGGAAAAGATGGGAAGTCTTGATATAAACGCTATGGATATGGTGGACAAGGCATTGAGTGTAAGCTTCGGTCTGCCCGAGACCACCGGCTTTCGTGCATAAAAAATAAGGGAATGTAAAACCGTATTTTTACATTCCCTAATTTTTTTAATTTATATATTGCCGGCAAAGCCGACACAACGGGACGATGTGGGCATCGTCCCCTACGGTCTGCCGTTATACCTCGTTAAACCTTTCGGACATATTGAGTATAAATTCGGCAAGAGTGTGCTCGCTTACCGGAAAATCCTCATAGATCCACATATTAAGCATACCTATTATTCCGCACACATTATAGTAGCACTTATACTCGTGAATATGGGTCTCGCGGATTTTTGATTTAACATAATACCGGTCAATTACAAGCCTTACAAGGTTTTCGTTAAACTGATTATCTCCCGATTTAAACATCAGCAGTTTAAACATATCTTTGTTTTTCTTTATGTATTTCAAAAAACTTTCGCTGTGAAGCAGAAAGTCACCCCGTGTGTATTCGTTAATCGTTTCGGGCAGAGAAGGGATCTTATTGATAACGTCTGCTTGTATCTCCTTAAAAAGCATTATTTCGTTTTCATAATGCGAATAAAAGGTAGAACGGTTAACATCAGCCGCTTTGCAAATATCGGTAATCGTAATTTTGGATATCGGTCGGCTTTCGAGAAGCTCAATAAGAGCGTCCTTAAGCATAGCCTTAGTCATTTTAACACGTCTGTTTTCCGCCATAACATCACCCTCAATATCAGTATAGTGTGCGATTTGCAACGGCAAAACGTTGCAAATCGTACAGTTTGACGGTTTTATTATAAGCATAACCGAAATATCTGTCAAGTGTTATTATATCGGGTGAACAAAAAAGCAAAATCGGTAAATCCCTGTTTAACGCAACCAAACAGTGCAATTCGTAATTTTAAGGAATACGAAACAGCACAATGTTTTTAATGAAGCGTTTGTTTTTGTGATTGGACTACGAAAAA